>CANHOE010000006.1 GCA_947462175.1 Burkholderiales bacterium
AAAAGCCTGCGTTGTCCGGTCTGGCGAGGGGGTTGCTCCGCCTTAATCTGGGGCAAAGCGTGCTCCGATTAAACTCTCGCACGGCGTTCGACTGTTGGTCAGTGCTGTACGCAACAACTGACCCCGTCGAATCAATCCATGCAACAAGCCACGTCACGCTCGACACCGAATGTCTCCCAGGAGGGCGCGCGGGAGTCCGTTCGCGACGTTGGTGTCAACGTTCAGTCTGCGCCGGCGTTGTCTGAATCCATGAAGAGTATTCCAGGGTCTGAGCCGGTTCTGCCGATCGTCTTGATACATGGCCTGCTCAGCACACCGCGCGAGTTTGGTCTGATTTCCCTGCCGCTCCAGTCCCGTGGAGCACCGCTGATCATCCTGAACATCCCGGGCTACACCGAGGCAGATCGCACTCAGTTCAGGCGTTGGTCGTCGTGGGTCAATGCAGCCTGCGATGCCATTCGGGAACAGTTTGACGCAGGTCAGCCTTTCGTATTGGGCGGCCTGTGCTCTGGCGGCATGTTGGCGGCGGCTGTGGCGGCGCGTGGCGAGTTCAATGTTCGTTCCTTGGTGATGATGTCGCCCAGCTTCGGTTACGACGGCTGGGCCCGAACCAAATGGTGGGGCTGGCGCAAGGTGGCTCACGTGCTTGGCATCGACCGCTGGATTTCAGTGCGTGAGAGCGAGCCGTACGGCATCAAGAACGAAAAGATCCGCAAGTGGGTCGAACGCGACATGCACGTGCGCGCCACCAGTGCCGCAGGCCCGTCGACGTTGCCGCTGTGGGCCATCAACCAGTCCGAAAGGCTGATGCGTCATGTCACCCGGCAGTTCCCACGGCTGCGCATGCCTACGGTCGTGATGCATTCGCGTCTCGACGAGATCTGCAGCCTGGGTCTTGTGAAGCGGGTTTTCGACACCCTGCCACTCGGCCTCAATCGCCTCGTGGTGTTCGACAACTCTTATCACATGATCACCATCGATAATGACCGGCAGAAGGTCACCGCTGAGTTGCTGAGATGCTCGGGCTGGGGCGATCGAAGCGCGGCGACGCAGATGGACGCCGCAGGGAACGGGCCCGCTATGAATCCGGCCAATGCGCAGACCGCAGCCGACGCCTACACAGGAGTGCTCTTATGTCCAACACCATGACCGAATTGCTGGGGTTGATCCAAAAGGCTTACGACATCGACCCGTCGACGATCGACCCACACAAGCCGCTGTCTGAGTTCGGACTGGATTCATTGGCGCTGGCAGAGTTGATGTTCAACATCGAAGACCACTTCCACATTGACTACCCAGAGTCCCGTACCGGCGTGCAAACCCTCGCTGAATTGGCGCAGGTGGTCGACGAGGTGCGTGCCGCAGTCGCCGAGAAATGACCAGCCGTCCGCCGAGCATGCGCGAGGTGGTCGTCTCTGGCCTGGGGCTGGTATCTCCCCACGGTGACGACCTCGGGCTTGCGTTCGACGCGATGCTCAGGGGTCAATCGGCCATAGGGCTGTGGGGCCACGAGGGCATGCCGCCTGCTGCCGTGGCCAGCGTCGCTTTCTCTTCGGAACGCTGGTTCACAAAGCTGCAACTGGTCGGTGTCGACCGGGTCAGCCAAATGGCCGTGGCCGCGGCCGAATTGGCCCGCACCGACGCTTGCTGGCCTGAGGACATCGATCCCGAGCGGATCGGCGTGTTCATCGGCAGCGGCATGGGCGGCGCTGCCGCGCTCGAAGACGGTTATGAAGCCTCGCGAACCGGGCGGCGTGTCTCGCCGCTGACGGTCGTCGCCGCCATGACCAACGCGCCGGCGGCGCACATTGCGATCCGCGCCGGCGCGCAGGGCCCGGTCTACACCTACTCGGTGGCGTGCGCCTCATCCGCGGTGGCGATCGCCGAGGCCGCCAAGGCCATCGCAGCGGGTGAAATCGACATCGCCATCGCGGGTGGCGCCGAGGCCTTGCTGGTACCCGGCGTGGTACGTGCGTGGCAGGCACTGCAGACCCTGGCCACCCCCGACCCCACCGATCCGGGCCAGTCTTGCCGGCCCTTCGACATCAATCGCTCAGGCTTTGCGCTGGGCGAAGGCGCTGCGATGCTGGTGCTCGAATCGCGCGAACATGCGATGGCGCGGAAGGCGCCGGTGCGCGTGCGCTTCGCCGGCAGCGGGGTCAGTTGCGACGCGCAGCACATGACCAAGCCCAATGCACCGGGCCAGGTGCGTGCGCTGCGCAACATGCTGCGTGCCAGTGGCCTGGATCCGCGCGACATTGGTTATTGCAATGCGCACGGCACTGCCACACGGGTCGGTGACGGCGTCGAGTGCGAAGCCTTGCGCAACGTCTGGGGCAAGGACATCGATCGCCTGAGGGTCAGCTCAACCAAGTCCATGCATGGCCACCTGCTCGGCGCAGCGGGTGCCCTGGAAGCGGTGGTGACCGTGCTGGCGCTGCAACAGCGACACGCGCCACCCACACCAAGTTGCCTGCAACCGGATCCGGCCTGCGACATCCCTCTGATCCGCGAATCCGCGGCGTCGCTGCCGGCGCTTCAAGCCGCCATCAGCAATTCTTTCGCCTTCGGCGGCACGAACGTCGTGCTGGCTTTCGCCAGCCACGACTGATCGGGGTCGAGCTACTTCGCCTTGCCCGCAGTTTCGGCGGGCAAGAAGCGCACCAGCACACGCTGACCGACCCGCAGTGCCGTGTCGTCCAGCTGCAAAAGGCACTCGACGACACGCGTATCGGCAATTTCTTCGCTGCCAGCGGTGTCTGGTGTGCGCGGCGGGCCGAACACCTCGCCAACGTTCAGCACGCGCGCACCGTGCACGACGCTGCCCTCTGCGATCGAGACCACCTCTGCGCGCATGCCGGCTCGCACGCGGGCGATCAGTGCTTCATTGAGGTCCGCACGGACGATGCGGGGGCCATCGGGCAGCAGGTGCAGCACCAGCCCGTGCGGCTCGACGTACTCGCCGACCTGCGCGATGCGTTGCACCACCTGACCGTTTGCCGGCGCCCGCACCGTGGCCGCGGTCAGCACTCGCGTCGCCTGAGCAACACGCTGCTTCTCGATCAGAACCGCGGTTTCCTGCGCCGCCAGTTGTTGTCCGGCATAAACCACGGCGAAACGGGCGTCCTCCAGAGCCTGCGTGCCCGCCGTTCCCGGCAGAGGAGCAGCGATGGCCCGTTCGCGGCGAGCGCGTGCCACCAGCAATTCCGTGCGCAACACCTCGAGCTGGGCGACCGCTCGCGCGTGCTCGGCCTTGGCCACTTCAAGCGCCGTGCGTGGCTCACGCGTATCGAGCTGCACCAGCACCTCGCCTTGCTTGACCGCAGTGCCTGGCTCGACGCCCCAGCGCTCGATCAGGCCGCCATAGGGCGTTGCAACGCGAAGCAGGCCGCCGGGCACATCGACCCGGCCACGCGCAATGGCCACGAAACGCGCATCGGTGCCCGGTGCCGATGCGGCACCGACCGGCGTGCTGGTGGATGCGGAACTGGCTGTCTTGCGCGCATCGTCGTGCGGCGTGCAGGCCGCGAGCGCAATGCTCAGCACGGCGAGCATTCGCACCGAATAGGACGCAGGCAGGAAGTGAAGCAACATCGTTTTCATCATGCGGATCCTTGCGCCGCATGGCGGCGTATGTCGTCGAGCAGGCGCCCGTCTTCCATGTGAAGCACGCGATCGGCATGCTCGACCACTCGGGGGTCATGACTGACGCACAGCACTGCCGCGCGGTGCTTGCGCGCCAGCCGGTGCAGCAGGTCAATCACGATCTGTCCGTTGCTCGCGTCGAGCGCGCTGGTCGGCTCGTCGGCGAACAGCAACTGTGGCTGCTTGGCCAGCGCCCGCGCAATCGACACCCGTTGCTTTTCGCCACCCGACATCTCGCCGGGGCGCAGCCCCGAGCGGGCCGCCAGGCCGACCTCGTCGAGCGCCACCAACGCTCGTTCGCGGGCTTCGGCCTTCGACAGACCCAGCGCTCCCAGCGGCAGCATCACCTGCTCGACCGCATCAAGGGCACCGAACAGGTTGAAGCCCTGGAACACAAAGCCGGTGTGACGCAGGCGGAAGCGCTCCAGCTCACGCGCGTCGAGCGCCCACAGGGATTCGTCCAGTGCCAGCACCTCGCCCGAATCAGGTCGCGACAGGCCACTGAGCAAGGCAAGCAATGTGCTCTTGCCGCAACCCGAAGGACCGGAGATCAGCGTCAGCTCGCCGACCGACACGTCCAGGCTGAGGCCGCGCAGGATCGGCGTGTCCAGCTTGCCGCTGCGGAACGACTTCACCAGTTCGCGACCACGCAGCGCCACGGTGGTGGCAGCGACCGGCACCTGAGGCGGCGTGGCGGCGCTCATCGGAGCAACGAGGCCGGGTCGGCGCTGCGCAGCGCGCGCACTGCCGCCCAACCTGAAATCATCGAAATGCCAAGCACCAGCACCACACAGGCCAGCGCTGCCCAGCCGTCCAGGGCAACGGGTACGTGGTAGTGCTTGGCCAGCCGCAGCGCCGCAAAGGCGCCGCAGGCCCCGACCATCAACCCGACACCACCGATCCATGTCGCTTGCTCAAGCACCACACCCCGCAGCGCCGGCACGCCGATGCCCAACGCCTGCAGGGCAGCGTACTCAGCGGCCGAACCGGCCACTGCGCCCATCAGCGTCTGGCTGGTGATGACCGCGCCGACCAGGCTGACGATGATCGCCATGAACAAAACGCCGAGGCCGGCGCCGGTGTCAAACAGCCAGTAATCGGACGCCTTCTTGGAAAACACCTTGCTGGGCCACACCGCAAAGCCATGCTCCAGCCCTGTGGCTTCAAGGCGCGAGCGCGCCGCGGACAATTGCGACGCTTCGTGCAATCGCACCACGTAGTACGGTACGCGCTCGTCACTCGGCCCGGCGGGTTGCAAATGCGCAGCGGTCTCCAATGATGTCAACAGGTGAACCCCACCCAGCGTACGCAGACCGGATACGGTGCCGACGACCTGCACCGTGCGGCCATTGATACGCGGCCGATCGCCAATCACCACGCCCAGCTTCACCAGATCGGCCTCGTCAACGATGACGGAATCGGGCTGATTGAGCCGTGCCCGCAGCGCCGCGGGCCGCACACGAGCGAACAGCAGTGCATCGGCCGAGGTGCTGATGCCTGACACGAACAGGGTGATCGCCGCCAGATCGGCACGCGAACGCCAGTCGGCTTCCATCCAGTTGTAGGCCTCGACGCGATCGACCGCTGGGTCGAGGCGCAGCCAGACCTCGGTGTCCAGCGGCAGGATGCGGCCCTGCTCGACGGTCGGCGTTTTCGGATTGCCGACCCACAGATCGCCGCGCGAGGAGTCGATGTAAACCGCCGCGCTGCCAAAGATGCCGAGCACCAGAGCCGACTGCACCAGCAGCAGCAGCCCGGAAAACGCCACGGCGACCACCGCCGGGAGGAATCGGCGCCAGTCGTGCAGGAGGGATTTGCGGGCCAGTGGAACGATCATGAAGCCGGCGACGGAAAGATCAAGCCGCCGAGACATCGAGACCGCGCAGCGCAATTCGGGGAGTGGGAAACCGTGGTCACCATGCCCCAGATGATAGTTGGCTGCTCTTGAGGATCCATTCTTCCGTCTGGCGCCGTACCGGCGCCGAACCGCGCGGGCGACTAGCATCCCTTGCATGTCAAAAACCGCTGCACCGACGACCCATGCGCATCCTTCTGGTTGAAGACGACGAGTTGTTGCTGTCCGGACTGCGTGACGCACTTGGTCAGGCTGGCTATGAGCTGGACCACCTGGGGGCTGCCGAACCAGCGCTTGATGCACTGGCCCACCGGGTGCACGACCTCGCCATCATCGACGTCGGGCTGCCCCTCATGGACGGACTGGAGCTGGTGCGGCGCGTGCGTGCAGACGGCAACACGATACCGATGCTGGTGCTGACGGCCCGCGACGGCCTGGACGACCGTGTGCGGGGCCTCAATGACGGCGCGGACGATTACCTGATCAAGCCTTTCCTGGTGCCGGAATTGCTGGCGCGGATCCAGGCGCTGCTCCGACGCAGCCAGTCGGCAGGCAGTTCGCGGATGACAGCTGGGTCATTGACGCTGAACACCGCCACCCGCGAAGCTCAGCTGGCGGGGAAGCCATTGCCTCTGACGTCCCGTGAATGGGACCTGCTGCAGATGATGGCCCTGGCGGCTCCGTCGGTGGTGGCCAAGCGCCGCCTGGCGGACAGCATCAGCCGCTGGGACAAGGAAGTCACCGACAACGCGGTCGAGATCTACGTGTCGCGTCTCAGGGCAAAGCTCGCAGACGCGGGCGTGTCCATCCGCACCGTGCGGGGCATCGGCTACCGCCTGGACTTCTAGCCACTGGCGCTCACCGAAATGACCGGCCTTCATGACTCCCTGCGCTCGCGGCTGCTGCGGCGCCTGTGGTGGCCGCTCCTGGCGGTCCTGGTGTTGAGCGCGGTCTACGAATACGACCAGGCGGTGACGCTTGCGCGCGATGAGCAGGACCTGGCCTTGCGGCGGGTGGCCATCGCGCTCGCCTCGCGGCTCGATGTCGATGCAGACGATGCGCGCAATGACGATCTGGGCTGGCATCTCGGTCGCACGATGGCGGCCATGCAGCGCGCCGACCTCACTGATCGGCTGATGTTCATGGTCTGTGACAGCCATCGGGTAGTGATTGGCGGCGATGCGACGCTGTTGCCGCTGGCCGACACAGGGACTGCAAATCCGCAACCGTACGCAGACCGAGAGGTGAACGGCGAACCGATGCGAGTGGTGAATTTCCCCCACTCTTCGTCGCTCGGTCAGGTCACCGTCGTGGTGGCAGAAACCACCCACCGCCGTGCACTGCAGGCTCAACGGGTGCTGATCAATACTGTGCCGCCGAATCTGCTGCTGATCGCGCTGGCGCTACTGCTGGTGCGCACGGGCGTCACACGGGCCATGTCGCCGCTCAACCGCCTCAGCGAGTCGGTGGCCCAGCGAGCCCCTGAAGACCTGAGCTCGCTGCCGCTGGAGCCACTGCCCAAGGAATTGCTGCCACTGGTCGGGTCCATCAACCGGCTGATGACGCACGTGCGGACCTCGGTCGCGTCACAGCAGACGTTCCTCTCTAACGCAGCGCATCAGTTGCGCACCCCATTGGCGGGCATGCAGACACAGATCGAGCTCGCGCTCAGGGACGCCACGGACAGCCAGCGGCAGCGCCTGCTGAAGGTGCAGCAAGCGCTACAGCGCATGGTCCACATGACTCACCAGATGCTGGCGCTCGCCAGGTCCAGTTCGCAGGCCGCCTCGACCGAGGATTTCGAGGCTATCGATCTGCAGTCATTGCTGGAAGAAGCTGCCTCGACCAAGCTTGATCAGGCGCTGGCGGCCCATGTCGACCTGGGATTCGAGGCCGAGTCCGCACGCGTCCAGGGCTCTGCCTGGATGCTGCGGGAAATGCTCGGGAACCTGATCGACAACGCGATCCGCCACAGCCCGATGGAGGGTCTCGTCACCGTGCGCTGCGGCCGCGACCTCATCGGCCGGCCTTGGCTGTCGGTCGAGGACGACGGTCCAGGCATCCCGGCAGATGAGCACGACAAGGTGCTCGAACGCTTCTACCAGCTGCCGGGCGCCAAGCCGGGCGGCGCGGGTCTGGGTCTCGCCATCGTGCGCGAAGTGGTCCAGCGGCACGGCGCGGCCTTGACACTGGGCTGCGGAGAAAAGGGCCAGGGACTGGCCGTCCGGGTCGAGTTTCCCCAGGCCGGCTGAGCGGCCCCGGCAGCAGCCAAGGGGCGCCAGCGCAGGGTCATCGCGTGCCACCCGACGAACAACTTGTTGCCGTGGAACTGAAGTTGTCAGGCGTTTGAAGGGTTCAGACCACTAGCGTTGTGGGTCTAACTCTCATTGCGAGCCTGTATGCCAGACCCGGCGCCGTTCACCGACATCGATGGGCATCCCACCCACCCCAAGCCGATCGTGGTCGGCCACTGGATCACGGCCGCGCTGCTGTTGATCGTTTTCGGGCTGGTGGTGTCTCGAGAATGGATCGATGACAAGACAGCGCGGACCTTGCTGCTGCAAGGTCATCGCTTCGCGGGCCTGTTGATCGGCAGCCTCGCGATCCTCCGGCTGAGTCTGCGCAGCCGGCTTTCGCTGGCTCAGCCGTTGACGCCTCCGACACTCTGGCAACGGTGGGTGTCCAGGCTCGTTCAGGCCCTCATGTACACCTTGCTGCTGTCGCTGCCGGTGCTGGGCTGGCTGCTGACCAATGCGCGCGGCATGCCCGTCAGCCTGCCGCTGTTCGGAAGCCTGCCGCTGCTCACCGACCGTGATCTAGACCTTGCTGACACGCTCGAAATCGCACACACCTGGGCCGCCTGGACGCTGCTGGCGCTGATCGCACTGCACGGCGCAGCGGCGGCATGGCACCACCACGTGCGCCGCGATGGGGTGCTCGCTGCGATGTGGCCCGGTCTGCGAGCCAAGTCCTTGCCGACATCGAACACCGCCGCTTTTTCCACCAATGAACTGTGCATAAAGGACCAACCATGTCGTTGAGAAGTATCTTGAGTCGCGTGCCCCCCGCTATCGGACTCGCCTGCTTGCTGCTGTGGACCGCTCCCAGCCAGGCCGTCCCCAGCTACGCACGCCAGACTGGCCAGGAGTGCGCAGCGTGTCACGTCGGCTCCTTCGGCCCGCAGCTCACGCCTTACGGCATCAAGTTCAAGATCGGCGGCTACACCGACAGCGATGGCAAAGACGGACACGTTCCGATCTCGGGCATGGCCGTCGCCTCCTTCACCAATACGAACAAGAAACTCGCTGATCCGCCTGACCACGGCTACAACCGGAACAACAACGTCAGCATCGACGAGATCTCGCTGTTTCTGGCGGGCAAGCTGGCCGAGAACATAGGCTCCTTCGTGCAGCTCACCTATGACGGCACGTCTGGCGACAGCGCGATAGATCAAATGGACCTGCGCCTGGCGCACGCGACATCGCTGGCAGGCAGGGATCTGGTGGTGGGCCTGTCGCTGAACAACAACCCTGGCGTGCAAGACCCTTTCAACACGTTGTCGGGCTGGGGCTTTCCTTACGTGACCACCCCGTTCGGCTTCAGTGGTGCTGAGACCGGGTCATTCGCCAACGGTGCCGTCGAGCAGCGCGTGCTCGGTCTCACGGCTTATGCGTTCTATGACAACAGCTGGTACGCCGAAGCAGGCACCTACCGATCACTGCCCAGGAACCTCCAGGACAAGCTGGGTCTGGATCTGGCCGAAGACCCAGGCCGCCTGAAAACAGGCTCGGCTTACTGGCGTCTGGCCTACTTCAAGGATCTGAAGACCCAGGCTTACTCGGCAGGTGTCTTCGGTTTCAGCGGCAGCCTGCAGCCTGATCGCCAGGTGAACCAGGCCAACGGCTACAACGACATTGGCATCGATGCGATGTACCAGTACCTGGGCACCCGCGAACACATCGTCACCGTGCAAGGCAGCTACCTGCGGGAGCATCAGAAGCGCAGCGCGTCGCTGGGTTCAGGTGAGGCCAGCAAAAAGTTCGGTCATCTCAACGAACTCAAGCTGAACACGTCGTATACCTATCAGCAAACCTGGGGTACGTCGCTGGGCTACTTCAATACGAGCGGTGACTCCGACAGCTCCTTGTATGCCGACAACACGCGCACGCGCCCCAACACCGCCGGCGGCATCGTGGAACTCAACTGGACACCGTCCGGCAAGGAAGGGTCCTGGGGCGCCCCTTGGGCCAACGCCAGGTTCGGCGCCCAGTACACGTTCTATGGCAAATACAACGGTTCGTCGAAGAACTACGACGGCACGGGCCGAAGTGCGTCGGACAACAACACGCTGTTCCTCTACGTCTGGACCGCCTTTTGAGCAGGATGGCCAACATGCGTCTCGCCCACGCCATTTCGAAACGCGGCGCCCGCGGCATCCTGCTCGCCATGGCGACGATGACTCTGGCGTCGGCGGCGTCCTGGGGCGCTGGCGATGCTCAAGCCGGCATCGACGTCTTCGCAGGCCAATGTGCCGAGTGCCACAGCATGAAGGAGGGCAAGAACAAGAAGGGGCCCTCGCTGTTCGCCGTGGTCGGCCGCAAGGCCGCCACGGTCGCTGATTTCAAGTATTCGGATGCCATGAAGTCGAGCGGATTCAGCTGGACGCCAGAGCAGATCGACGCCTACGTGACCGCTCCCAAGAAGGCCGTTCCGGGCGGCATCATGAAGTACGACGGGCTGACCGAAGCCAAGGCCCGCGCTGACCTGATCGCCTACCTGGCCAGCGTCAAGTGACCGCGAGGGTGGCGCCAGTCGCCACCCTCGCCCCCCCCTGCAAAAACCGGCTGCGGGCCCTGGGAAGGGACCCTGCAGCACCCATCGGACCGCAGGCTGCGTGTAGGAATTTGCCTGACACGCTGGATGGCAAAAGAGGGACTCAAGCCACAGAGATGGCCTGATGTCAGCCCTCATCTCTGATCTTCACAATCTGTTTCACGTTGCGGCGATTTTGAAACCGGCAGCGCGAAATGAAGACCCGCCCCGACTCATCGCCACTGAAGCTCAGACACAAGGAAATTGCCATGACCGCCGACCAGATCCTCACCGAAATCCATGAAGCCAACCTGTCTTACCTGATGCTGGCGCAAAGCCTGATCCGCAGCGACCGCGAACAGGCGCTGTATCGCCTGGGCATCAGCGAAGAGAACGCCGCGTTGCTGAACCTGATGACGCCCGCGCAGATGATGAAGATTGCATCAGGCAACACCTTGCTGTGCCGCTTCCGCATGGACGATGACATGGTCTGGGGCCTGCTGACCAACCATGGCAAGGGCGCTGCAAACGACACGACCAGCCGACTGCACGCCAGCATCCTGATGGCCGGTCGCCATCAAGAAGCCGCCTAGAGCAGTGAGCCCCCGGCCCGGGGTACCGGGCCACCCCCCGAGGGTGGTGCCGAGCCGGCTTGGGAGCGGCCCGGCGCCGACTCGGCCGCCACGAGCAAGAACCAACAACACCAGTCGAGGTGAACACCATGCGCAGCAAAAGCATCCTGACCGAAGCACGGCAAATCGAACGCGCCGTGACCCTCATCCACCTCGGCGCACGCCTGCAGGTTCTGGAGAGCGAGACCGATCTGAGCTACGAGCGGCTGCTGCGCCTGTACAAGGAAGTCGCCGGCAAGTCGCCGTCCAAGGGCCAACTGCCCTTCTCGACCGACTGGTTCATGACCTGGCAGCCGAACATCCACTCATCGCTGTTCCTGAACATCCATGAGTACCTGAACAAGGTCGCTGAGATGGACGAGATCGACACCGTCATCAAGGCCTACCAGCTGTACCAGGAGCAGACGAAAGCGCAAGGCCTGGAGGAATTGCTCTCGGTGACGCGCGCCTGGCGCCTGGTCAAGTTCATCGACAACGGCATGTTGACGATGACGAAGTGCTCGAAGTGCGGCGGTCACTTCGTGACGCACCCCCACGAAATATCACGCCATTACGTCTGCGGCCTGTGCAACCCACCGGCACGCGCCGGCAAGGGCAAGGCAGCTGGTGGTATCCAACTGCACTGAATCTCACGGCAGGGGCTCTCTCGGAGGACCGGGCGCTCAAGTCGCCCGGCTGCATACCGATTATCCAGGTTCTGCTGTACCGATCTCTGGCGCGTTGTCTCCTCCTCGCACCCTGTGTGCGTTCCATCGGACCCTTCTGGGTCCGTTCTTTTTCTGGAATGAGCGCTGATTTGCCCGTTGATGCGTGCATCACCCGAGCCTGAGGCCCCGGACACTCAAGGCTCGAATGATCAGGTCGATATAGGAGCAAGCGCGTCACGCCGGCCGCGCTGGACACTCACCTCGGAAACTGTCTCAGCATGTTCGTACTCATCGGTTGGGGCCTGGCCATGGCCTGCATCTTTGGCGTGTACATCGTTCACGGTGGAAACATCCAGGTGATCCTGAAGGCGTTGCCGTTCGAAATGATCACCATCCTCGGCGCGGCACTCGGCGCGTTTCTGGCCAACAACCAGATGAAGGTCATCAAGTCGAGCATCAAGGGCCTGGGCTCCTGCTTCAAGGGCAGCAAGTACAGCAAGGCGCGCTACATGGAATTGATGGCGCTGCTCTACGACATCCTGCAAAAAGCCCGCAAGGAAGGCCTGATGTCCATCGAGCAGGACGTCGAAGACCCGCACAACTCGGCAGTCTTCAAGAAGTACCCCGTGGTCGGCCACGACCACCACGTGGTCGAGTTCATCACCGACTATCTCCGCATGATGGTCTCTGGCAACCTGAACGCCCACGAGATCGAAAGCCTGATGGACAGCGAGATCGAGACCCACCACAACGAGGAGCACGCGGCGGTGGCTGCGATCGCGCGACTCGCGGGCGGCCTGCCGGCCTTTGGCATCGTCGCAGCGGTGCTGGGTGTGGTCAACACCATGGGCTCGGTCGGCCAGGCACCAGCCATCCTGGGCGGCATGATCGCATCGGCACTGGTCGGCACCTTCCTCGGCATCCTGCTGGCGTACGGATTCGTCGAGCCCTTGGGTGGACTGCTCGAGCAGAAGGTCGAGGACGGCTCGAAGGAGTTGCAGTGCATCAAGACCACGCTGCTCGCCAGCATGCAAGGCTACGCACCGCAGGTCGCGGTGGAGTTCGGCCGCAAGGTGCTGTTCTCGACCGACCGCCCGACCTTCGCCGAGCTTGAAAGCCACGTCAAAGGCAAGAAATGAGCCCCCACGTCGCTGCGCTCCTGCCCCCCGAGGGGGCGCCTCCTCAGCGGCCCGGCACAGCCGGTTCCGCGAGGAGTTGCTTGATGAGTCGCTTCGCTTCGCTTGCTCACGTCTACGCCGTGGCCGCGCTGCCACGAAGGGCTCACTGACATGGCGGGCGATTCGAAAAAGCTGCAGCCGATCATCATCAAGCGGATCAAGAAGGGCGGCCATGGTGCGCATGGCGGCGCCTGGAAGATCGCCTACGCCGACTTCGTGACGGCGATGATGGCGTTCTTCCTGCTGATGTGGCTGTTGGGCTCAACCACCGAGGGCGACAAGAAGGGCATCGCTGACTTCTTCACAGCGCCGCTGAAGGTTTCATTGGGCGGCGGCTCGGGCTCAGGCGATTCGGCGCACGTGCTCAAGGGTGGTGGCCAGGACCTGTCGCGCACCGAGGGCCAGGTCAAGAAGGGCGACGTCGAGGGCAAGCGCAGCACCATCAACTTGCTGGCGCTGAAGGCGGAGCAGCGCGCGGCCGAAAAGGCTCGGCTCGAGGAGCTGAGGCAAAAAGTGCAGGATGTGCTGGCAGCCAACCCACGGCTCGCGCTGATGCAATCGCAGATCCGCCTGGAGATGACAGCCGAAGGGCTGCGCATCCAGATCGTCGATGCCGACAAACGGCCGATGTTCGACATCGGCAGCTCGATGGTGAAACCCTACATGCGCGAGTTGCTCCAGATCATCGGCGAGGTGCTGACCGAAGTACCCAACCGACTGACGCTGGAAGGCCACACCGATGCGCAGCCGTTTGGCAATGGCGAGCGTGGGTACAGCAATTGGGAGCTGTCTTCGGATCGCGCCAACGCGTCACGCCGGGAGTTGCTGGCGGGCGGCCTGCCCGACACCCGCGTTCTGCGCGTGCAGGGCCTGGCATCGAGTCGACCCCTGCCAGACACAGACCGATTGAGCCCGACCAACCGCCGCATCAGCATCATCGTGATGAACCGCGATGCCGAGGACCGCTTCTTCAGCAACTTGTCCGAGCCAGAAGAGCCGACTCCGTCACCGCAAGATTCGCCTGCTGGTACCGACCCCCCCTCAATTCCGTCGCTGATTTCCCGATAGAACGTTTTATTCACCTTTCGCCTGCCCATCCCGAGGACCGCCATGAGCCACTCGACCGACATGAAATTCCTGATCGTGGACGACTTCTCCACCATGCGGCGCATCGTGCGCGGCCTGTTGAAGGAGATTGGCTACAACAACGCCGAAGAAGCCGAGGACGGCGCCGTCGCGCTCGGCATGCTGAAGAACCAGAAGTTCGACTTCATCGTCAGCGACATCAACATGCCGAACATGAACGGCTTCGAGCTGTTGTCGGCGATCAAGAAGGACGATTCGCTCAAGCACCTGCCCGTGCTGATGGTGACCGCTGAAGCGCGCAAGGAAGACATCGTGCGCGCAGCACAGGAGGGCGCCGCCGGCTACATCGTCAAGCCTTTCACCAAGGCGACGCTGGAAGAGAAGGTGCAGAAGATCATGCAGAAACTGGCCGCCACGGCGTGAAAGGAAGGCCATCATGAACATGAATGAACTCGCAAACGCCGGCCTCTCTATGGATGCCTCGCCGATGAGCCCGGGCCCAAATGGCGCCTCGCCAGAGGTGTTCCAGCAACTGGGCGCGATCACGCGGCAGCTGCACGACACCCTGAGCCAGCTCGGCGTGATGCCCAAGCTGCAGGTTGCGGCCGAAGGCCTGCCCGACGCGCGCAGCCGACTCAACTACATCGCTGAAAAGACCGGCGCAGCCGCCGAGAAGGTGCTGAATTCTGTCGACCGAGCGAAAGCCGAGCACGCCCACATCACCGAAGAGACTCGCCGCATTGCCGCGGCCATCGTCGCGGACCCGGTGAAGGCCGTGGCGTCAGGGTCGATCCTGAACTTCGTCAGCGACGTGGAGCAGACCACAGCGCGCATCGACAACCACCTGACCGACATCATGATGGCGCAGGACTTCCATGACCTGACCGGTCAGGTCGTTGCCAAGGTGGTGGCACTCGCCAGTGAATTGGAAGACAGCCTGGTCAGGCTGCTGGTGCAAGCCGCTCCGACAGACCAGGTACAGAAGGTCGAGCAGCATCTGCAAGGGCCGGTGGTTGACGCTACAGGCCGCACCGATGTCGTGGCAAATCAAGGCGAGGTCGACGATTTGCTGGCGAGCCTGGGCTTCTGAAGCCTCGGTTAGGCCAGGTCATGACGTCGATCCCGATCAGTCACGCGTCCGACCTGCTGTCGCTCGAGGTGTCGGACTCGCGCGCCGAGCTCTGTGACAGCTGCAAGCCTGGCGAAAGCCTGGGTCGGGCGTGAGGCTGATGCAGGGCTGCCTGTTCAGCAAGCCCATGTTCGAGTCGTGTGCCAACGACGAAATGGTGAGCTGGCCGGAACTTCAGCCAGTCTCTCCGCCCACCAGTCCATTGCGGATGGCATAGACCGTCATCTCGGAGTTGTTGCTCAGGGCCAGTTTCTCCAGCACCCGGGCACGGTACACACTGACGGTCTTCGGACTCAGCATCAGCTCTTCCGCAATATCAGAAAGGCGCTTGCCCGACGCGATCATCACCAGCGTCTGCAATTCGCGATCTGACAGCTTCTGGTGCGCAGCTTCATTGGTTGGCGTGGTCAGGCTCTCGACCAGCATCTGCGCGATCTCCGGGGTCACGTACTTCCGCCCCTGCGCCACGGTGCGCACAGCAGCGACGATCAGCGCCGGGTCGCCCCCCTTGTTCACGTAGCCGAAAGCACCGGCGCGCAGCGCGCGGATGGCGTACTGGTCTTCCGGGTACATCGACACCACCAGCACGCGCAGCGTCGATCCCTCTTCCTTCAATGCGTGCAGCACATCGAGCCCGCTGCGGCCCGGCAGGTTGATGTCGAGCACCAGCACGTCGCAACTGGCCTGGCGCAACAAGCTGCGCAGCTCGCCGTAATCACCCGCTTCGCCCACCACCTGGATATCGGGCGCATCCGACAAGGTGTCGCGGATGCCACGCCGAATCAGCGCGTGGTCGTCGCAAAGCATCACATTGATCATGACAACATCATAGGTCGCCCCATCCGGTCGGGTCATCGGCAGTGGGCGCGCTCGGCGACGGACCGGCTTCGACGGAGTTCAGCGGCACCGACAGGATGAGCGTGGTGCCACTGGCATCGCTACTCAAGTCGACCCAGCCCCCCACTGTGCGCGCCCGTTCGTGCAGCCCGCGGATGCCAAACGAGCGGGCTTTCGCCAGATCGTCTGGCGACAGACCACGGCCGTTGTCGCTGATTTCCAGCGACAGCACGCCGCCGGCCATCGACAGGTCGATGGTCACTTGCGTCGCCTGCGCGTGCTTGCTGACGTTGGTCAGCGCCTCCTGCGCGGTGCGATAGGCGACCAGCGGCACGCCAGGGTCGAGCGGCAGCGACTGCTGCGGGGCACGCAGGCTGCAGGCGATCCCGGTACGCCGCTCGAAGCGCCCCGTCATCCACTGCAAGGCCGCGAGCAGACCCTGCTCGAGGATCGCCGGTCGCAGGTTGTGCATGATGCGCTGGCTCGATTCGATGGCCGCCGTGACGGTTTCCAGCGCACCCTGCACTCGCGTCTGCACTTCGGCTGAATCGCTGTGGCGCGCGATCCAGGCCAGATCGAACTTCAGCGCGGTCAGCGAGCCGCCGACATCGTCGTGGATCTCGCGGGCGATCGCTGCGCGCTCCATCTCGATGCTGGTCTGAAGGTGCTGCGCCAGTTCCTGCAGTCGCTGCTGCGACTCGCCGAGCTGGCGATCGGCACGCTGCCGGGCGCGCCGTGTCCGTGCGGCTTCAATCGCATGCAGCAGCGCCGGCACCAGGCGCGCCAGGTTGTTCTTGAGCAGGTAGTCGCTGGCGCCGTTGCGCATCGCCTCGACGGCGGTGTCCTCGCCGATCTCGCCCGACACCAGCACGAAGGGCACGTCGTCGCCTCGCGCCATCAGCAGATCGAGCGCCACCAGGCCGGAAAAGCCCGGCAGGTTGTAGTCGGAGACGATCACGTCCCAGGGCTGGTCAAGGGCGAGCAGGAAGTCGGCCTCGCTGTCAACACGCTGCGAATCGACACGCAGACCGCCGCGCTGCAGATGTGCCAGCGTCAACGCATGGTCGAGTTCCGAATCCTCGAGATGCAGCAGGCGCAGCGGGGCTTCGGCGGACCGTGACGACATGTCATGAGTATGCCGCCTGCACTCTCGCGGAAAACAGCCCGTGGAAGCGCGCTGTGATTGCGCTCAGGTATTGGAGGTGCGTGCCGAAAATCAATCAAATCAAATCAAACAGACGCCTCGGAATCGCGCCAGCGAGCCGTGCGGCACCCATCGACGGGTAGCGGCGACGACTGGTGTCCTCACAGGGAGCACAAAGCAGATGGAACACGCCAGACCCCAGGTCGAGCCGACGCAAGCCGGACACGCACCCGCGCCGTTGATGCTGGCTGCCGACCTGCAGGATCACCTGATGATGGCGACCAACGATCTCGACCGACTGCACACGTTGCTCGCCGATGCCTGCGACACGCTGATGCAACGCTTCTACACCGCCACCGAACAGATCCACGCGCTGATGGATGCGCACAGCTCCGACGGTGATGCCAAGCGCGATTCCGCAGCCTATCAGTCGCTGATGCAGCAACTCGGCGGTGCGGTGACCGCGCTGCAATTCCAGGACATGGCGTCGCAGCTGATCATTCACACCAACCACCGGCTGCGCAGCTGCGTCGACACCCTGGCCCGCGAGGCCTTCGGTGACGACGACGAAGACGGCGCCAGCGTCGTCGAGGCGCCGCCGCAGCGCCCGAACCCCGTCACCCAGGCGGAAATGGACGCCGGCTCGATCGAGCTGTTCTGACCCCACTCCACCAACACTCTGCCACCCCTTTTTACGTTCCTTCGGAGACAGCAATGCACTCAATTCTTGCCGTGGACGACTCGGCCTCAATGCGCCAGATGGTCACCTTCACCCTGAAGAGTGCGGGCTACCACGTCGTCGAGGCCGTCGATGGTCAGGACGCGCTGGAGAAGTCCGGGCAGCAGGACTTTGACCTCGTGTTGACAGACCAGAACATGCCGCGCATGGATGGCATCAACCTGACCAAGAACCTGCGCAATCACCCGAAGTTCAAGGCCACGCCGATCCTGATCCTGACCACCGAGTCGAGCGACCAGATGAAGCAGGCAGGCCGCAGCGCGGGTGCCACTGGCTGGATGGTGAAGCCCTTCGACCCGGCCAAGCTGCTCGAGGTCATCAAGAAGGTGATTCGCTGATCCGCCAGGCAGCGCCCGACAACACACGCATCCGACGACCAGGGGTGGGTAATGAGTGACATGAACACAGACCAGTCCGGCGGTGCCGGCATCGACCTGAGCCAGTTCTATCAGGTGTTCTTCGAAGAGGCTGGCGAGAACCTCGATCGGATGGAGCAGCAGCTGCTGGCCATTGACATCGAGGCGGCAGACGACGAAGAACTGAACTCCATCTTCCGCTGCGCCCACTCTGTCAAGGGTGGTGCGGCGACTTTCGGCTTTGCCGATGTCGCCGAGCTGACGCACCAGATGGAAACACTGCTCGACCGGCTTCGCAGACACGAACTGGAGCCGACCGCGCCGATGGTCGATGTGCTGCTGCAAGCAGGCGACGCACTGCGCTCGCAACTGGCGCGTCACCAGGGCGCCGGCGGCGACCCGGTGGACACCAGCGAACTGCTGGTGAAGATCCGCGCGCTGGTGTCTGGGCAAGCCCTGCCGGCATCAGCTCCGGCGGTTGTCGTCGCCAAACCCGTCTCCGTGCTGGCACAGCCACCGGTCGAAGCGGCAGCATCCGCAGCCCCAGTCGCAGCGACCTCGAAACAGGCGCGCGGTCTGGAATTGCGTGTCGGCCCTCTGAGCGATCCACATGAAGCCGATGACCTCGTCGAGCTGTTCAAGGAAATCGTCGATCTCGGCACCATCGAACCGCTCGACGGCGGCCAGCCCAGCGATGGCCTGCGCAGATTCAAGGTCGTCACCACCAGCAGCGACGAGGACCTGCTCGATCTGCTCACCTTCCACGTGGCCCGCGAGAAAGTGGCCCTGCTACCGCTTGGGCCCGGCTTCGGTTTCCACGAAGGCTCGCCCGGCGCGCCTCCGGTCGAGAACCCACCCGACCCGGGTTTCGGCTTCTTCGAGGATGCCCCTGGTGCGCCGGGTTCAACGACCGCGGCATCAGCAACCCCTTCGGGACCGAAGCCTGTCACCGACACCATCGCTGCCACGCCGACCCGCACACCTGCCAAGACCGAAAAGGCACCAGCAGCCACCCTCGAATCATCAACGCTGCGCGTTTCGGTGGAGAAGGTCGATCAGCTCATCAACCTCGTCGGTGAGCTCGTGATCACCCAAGCCATGCTGGCGCAGAACAGCAAGCAGATCGACTCCGCGCTCTACCAGCAACTGGCCTCGGGCCTGGCCGATCTGGACCGCAACACACGCGACCTGCAAGAGTCGGTGATGTCGATCCGGATGATTCCGATGTCGATGGTGTTCAGCCGCTTCCCGCGGATGCTTCGCGATCTCGCCGCCAAACTCGGCAAGAAGGTCGATTTCGTGACGCAGGGCGAGGCCACCGAACTGGACAAGGGACTGGTCGAGAAGATCACCGATCCGCTGACTCACCTGGTGCGCAACAGCTGCGACCACGGCATCGAAATGCCGGCCGATCGTTTGGCCAAGGGCAAGCCCGAGACTGGCACGATCACGCTGGCGGCCTCGCACCAGGGCGGCTCGATCGTCATTGAAGTGCGCGACGACGGCCGCGGACTGTCTCGCGAGAAGCTGCTGCGCAAGGCGCGTGAACGCGGCATCGACGCGCCCGATTCGATGACAGACGGCGAGGTCTGGAACCTGATCTTCGCGCCTGGGTTCTCCACTGCCGATGTGATCACCGATGTGTCGGGCCGTGGCGTCGGCATGGACGTGGTCAAGAAGAACATCACCGCGCTCGGCGGGACGGTGGATATTGAGTCGGCCGAAGGCTACGGCATGCGCGTCTCGGTGCGTTTGCCACTGACACTGGCCATCATGGACGGCATGAGCGTGGGCATCGGCGACGAGGTCTACATCCTGCCGCTGTCCTCGGTGATCGAGTCGTTTCAGGTGCACGCGCACACCATCAAGACCGTTGGCGGCACCGGCCGCGTGGTCGAAGTGCGCGGCGACTATATGCCGGTGATCGACCTCGAGCGCCTGTTCGACGTGCCGCGCGGCAACGACGAGAAGACCACCAGCATCATGGTGGTGGTCGAGGCTGAAGGCGGACGCGTCGCGATGCTCGTTGACGAACTGCTGGGTCAGCAGCAGGTGGTGGTGAAGAACCTGGAAGCCAACTACCGCAAGGTTGACGACGTGTCGGGCGCCACCATCATGGGCGACGGCCGCGTGGCACTGATTCTTGATGTCGGCAGCCTGGTGCGTCGGTCAAGGCACTGACGCCAGTCCCGAGATTCCGGGCAATTCGCATCCCACTCTACATGCGTGCGCGTGTCGGTCGATAAGTCCAATGATTGATCTACATCCTTCGAGGAGTCCCCGTGAAACTGAATAACTTCAAGATCGCGACCCGGTTGTCGATCGGCTTTGCCGCTGTGTTGGCGCTGATGATCGCCATGTCGGTTGCCGCTTATGTTCAGATGTCGGCCTCGTCTCAGGATTTCGATAGAAGCACGGATCTCTCAGAGCGCTCCAGGCTTGCAGACCAGTGGCAGGCAGGGACCGAATTGAACGTGTCTCGCGTCATTGCGATTGCCAAGTCACATGGCGATCCGGCTGTCGTCGCCTACTTCGATCCGATGATGAAGGAGACGCACGCCCGCAACAACGAGCTCCAGAAATCGCTGCAAGCTGAGATCACCAGTGTCGAGGGCAAGGCTCTGTTCGCCGAGGCCAGCGACAAGCGAAGCAGCTACATCGCAGCGAGAGAAAAGGTTCTCGAGCTGCTCAAGAGTGGTGACAAGGCGGCGGCGGACACTCAATTCACCCAGGTGATGTTGCCCGCTGCCACGGCCTTCCTGAACTCGACGAAGGGCGTTCAGCAGTTTCAGTCACAGTACAGCGCCAGCCACTCGACTGGCGCCAAGGCCGCCATGGCCGATGGCCAGAAGTGGCAGATGATGCTGCTGGTGGCCGGGCTCGCGATGGGTGTTTGGATGGCCTACGTCATCACCCGTTCGATCACCCAACCGCTGCACTCGGCGCTGGATGTGGCACGAGGCATTGCGAACAACGATCTTTCGAACGTCGTGCACTCCGACCGCAAGGACGAGTTCGGCGATCTCTTGCGGGAGCTGGACCGCATGCGTGGCTCACTGCATCAGTTGGTAGGCCAGGTTCGTGGCTCCACCGAGTCGATCAGCACCGCTTCTTCCGAGATTGCGACGGGCAACCAGGACCTGAGTGCCCGCACCGAGCAGACGGCTTCCAACCTTCAGCAAACCGCATCCTCGATGGAGCAGCTCACCGGCACCGTCAAGCAGTCCGCAGACTCTGCTCGCCAGGCCAACCAACTCGCAGCTTCTGCCGCCGAAGTCGCCGCACGCGGCGGCGCCGTGGTCTCCCAGGTGGTCTCCACCATGGACGAGATCAATGCCTCTTCGCAGAAGATCTCCGACATCATCGGCGTGATCGACGGCATTGCCTTCCAAACCAACATCCTGGCGCTCAATGCCGCTGTCGAAGCTGCCCGCGCTGGTGAACAAGGCCGCGGGTTCGCAGTGGTCGCCTCCGAGGTCCGCAACCTGGCCGGCCGTTCTGCCGAGGCCGCCCGCGAGATCAAGGGCCTGATCGGGGCCTCGGTCGAGAAGGTCGAATCGGGTTCACGCCTGGTGGCCAATGCAGGCAACACGATGGCCGAAATCGTCAGCTCGGTTCAGCGCGTCTCGGACATCATCGGTGAGATCACCGCTGCAGCCGCAGAGCAGTCGGACGGCATTGGCCAGGTCAACGCCTCGGTCGTGCAGCTCGACCAAATGACTCAGCAAAACGCCGCTCTGGTTGAGCAGTCCGCAGCAGCGGCCGAATCCCTCAAGGATCAGGCGTCCAGACTCGCTGAAGTGATGAGCATCTTTCGCCTGGATTCGGCCGGGGCGAGCGTGAATTCCCCGGCGATTCGCCCCTCGGCCAAACCAAAACATGTCCCGGCGGCAACGTCGTCGTTCAAGCCGACACCCGCACCTCGCGCTCAGACGCACACGTCACAACCTGCGGCGAAAGCGGCTCCAACCGCAACGGCCAGCACGACCGCCAGTTCAGATGATTGGGAAACATTTTGATCTGCCGCAATACGGCAGTTTCCACAGCACTTCACCACACCCAGGCACCGTCCGGAAGGAGTCAGCCATGAACATGATTACCGACGCTCAACATGTGGCCCAACACGAGGCGGCTCGAGAAGGCGCCAGCAGGGCAGCG
>CANHOE010000007.1 GCA_947462175.1 Burkholderiales bacterium
GCCATCGGATTGACGATGATGTACTCGGCCGGCTTCGACCACGGCACCCGCTTCGTCGATCACGCACGAAACATGTTGCTGGCTGCCGGCCTGCTGTTCGTGGTCGCCCAGGTGCCGCCGCAGCGTCTGATGGCGTTGGCTGTGCCGCTTTACGTGGTGGGCGTCACGCTGCTGGTGGCCACCGCGCTGCTCGGTATCACCAAGAAGGGCGCCACGCGTTGGCTCGATGTGGGCATCGTGATCCAGCCTAGCGAGATCCTGAAAATCGCGATGCCGCTGATGCTGGCCTGGTGGTTCCAGCGCCGTGAAGGTCAGGTGCGTGCGCTCGATTTTGTCGTCGCGCTGCTGATCTTGGCGGTGCCAGTTGCCCTGATCGTCAAGCAGCCTGATCTGGGCACCGCGATCCTGGTGATGGCTGCGGGCTTGTTCGTGATCTTCTTCGCCGGTCTGTCCTGGAAGCTGATCGTGCCGGTGGTGGTGGTGGCTGCGGTGGCAATCACTGCGTTGGTGCTGTCGGGCGACGCGATCTGCAAGCCCGATGTGATGTGGCCGCTGCTGCGTGAGTACCAGAAGAATCGCGTCTGCACGCTGCTCGACCCGACCACCGACCCGCTGGGCAAAGGCTTTCACATCATCCAGGGGATGATCGCCATTGGCTCCGGCGGCGTCACCGGCAAGGGTTTCATGAAGGGCACGCAGACCCACCTGGAGTTCATCCCGGAACGCACCACCGACTTCATCTTTGCGGCCTACTCGGAGGAGTTCGGTCTGATCGGCTGCATCGGCCTGATGCTCGGTTTCCTGTTCTTGATCGTGCGCGGCTTGATGATTGCCTCCGACGCGCCGAACGTCTTCACCCGACTGCTCGCCGGCGCGATCACGATGAGCTTCTTCACATACGCCTTCGTCAACATGGGCATGGTCAGTGGCATCTTGCCGGTGGTGGGCGTGCCCTTGCCTTTCGTCAGCTATGGCGGCACCGCGATGGTCACCCTGGGCCTGGGCCTGGGCATCCTGATGTCGATTGCGAAGAACAAGCGGCTGGTCCAGGGTTGACTTGACGCTGCGGGGACTGCCGACGCGGCGTCATTTCTTCGTGGCTGCCCGTTCCGCATCGACGTCGATGTAGCGCCAGAACTCGCGCATGAACGGGTGGCGCTGGTAGCCGGTCACCCACGGAAACAACAGGTCCGTGCCGATGCGATGTGCATGCACTTTCATCGGCATGTAGGCGACCAGCAGCTTGCTCGCGTCCTGCATCAGCGCGAGGCGCTCGGGCGTGTCGCCCAGCACGGTCTGCGCGTCGTAAAGCTTGTTGAACGCCGGCAGGTCGAAGAAAGCGAGGTTGCCTTCGCCTTTCTGCGGCCCGTAGGCCAACGCCAGAAACCCGTCCGCATCGGGCGAGGTGGCACTTTGACCCAGGCCCCACATCATGAGCTTGCCGGCCCGCGCGGCCTTCAGCTGTTCGGGCCACTGGCCGATCTTGAACTCGACCTTGACGTGGATCGCGTCCATGTATTTCTTCCACAGCTCGTTCCGCTGGCGCGAGGTCTGGTCCGGCGAAGTGGCGTAGACGAGCTTGAGCGGCTGGCCATCGGGCAGGTCGCGCCAGCCGTCGCCATCGTGGTCGACATAGCCGTACAGATCGAGCAGCGCCTTCGCGCGCGCCGGGTCGTACAGGCTCATTTCCGACTTCCACGCGGGATCGAACCCGAAGGTCATCGGCGGCAGCGTGCTTTCGGCGGGCACGGCCTGGTTGCGGCGCACCTGGCGGATCTCGGTGGCGGTGTCGTAGGCCAGCGCGATCGCCCGGCGCAGCGCCACCTTTTCCGGCGTATAGCCGCCGACCAGCGGGTCCTGCATGTTGAAGTAGGTGAACGAAATGTCAGAGCCGGGCGTGCGCACCATCTGGATGCCGCGTGCCGCGAGGTTCGGCGCGATGAGGTTGTTCGGGATCGCGATGTTGGCGAACTCGGCCGGCAGGCCTTCGATCATGTCGTGCTCGGCGTTCAGGAAGGCCAGCCAGCGCGGCTGCGATTCCCCGACGACCGACACCTCGACACGGTCGATCATCGGCAGGCGCCTGCCCTTGAGCTTCTGGTAGATCGCCTGCGCCGCCGGGTTATCGGCCGGCGGATCGGCCTGGTAGAACTGCTCGCGGAAGTTCGGGTTGCGCGTCAGCACCATCCGAGATGAGCGCTGCCATTCGCTGAGCACGTAAGGCCCTGTGCCCACCGGATGCTCCATGATCTTGTCGCCGTAGGCATCGACCACCTCGCGTGCCAGTGCGCCGGTGCCAGTGAAGCTGTTGATGAAGCGCGGGCTGGGCTTGCCGAGCGTGATGCGGTAGGTGTAGCGGTCGAGTGTGCGCAGCCCCTCGATCTCGGTGTCGTAGTCGAACGGCGAGCGGTCCTTGATGGCCTTGGTGCGGAGTGCTTCGAGCCCCAGGACCTGTTCGTCGGCCAGGCCCGGGTAGCTCGGGCTCTTCCAGCGCGGGTCGAAGATGCGCTTGAGCGAATACACGTAATCAGCGGCGACCAGCTCGCGTTTCTTGCCCTTGAAAGCAGGGTCGTCGGCGAAGTAGATGCCGGGGCGGATCTTCACCGTGTAGGTCTTGAAGTCGGCCGACACCTGCGGCATTTCGGCGGCCGTCTGAAGCACCAGCTTGACCGGCCGCGCGAGGTAGTCATAGGTCAAGGGCGACTCGATGATGTTCGAGATGATGGTTGCTGAGTACAGATCGGAGATCTGCGCCGGGTCGAAGCCGGTCTCCGCGACGGGGAAGGCGTAGCGGAAGACTTTGGGCGCGGGCGCTGCGCTGCCGCTTTCCGCCCAGGCGGGCATCGATGCAGTGCCTGCGATGCACAGCAGCGTCATCCCGGTGGAACCAAGCACCTCACGCACCACTCGACGCACACGACCTGAATTCATTCACGCTTCTCCTGGCAGACGACCCGCCGAGCGCGCGCAGTCTAGACTCCCGACCCCATGGCCGCCTACCTGCTCAGACGTCTCTGGCAAACCATCCCGACACTCGCCGGTGTGATCCTGCTGGTGTTCGTGTTGTTCAAGTTTTTTGGCGGTGATCCGGCGGAGATTCTGGCCGGCCAGATCGCCAAGCCCGACCAGATCGCCGCGATCCGCCAGCAGCTGGGCCTTGACCAGCCGTGGTGGATTCAGCTGTGGATATTCGTCAAGCAGGTCCTGACCTTCGATTGGGGCCGCAGCTGGGCGACCAACGAGGCAGTAGCGGAACTCTTCCGAGACCGCCTGCCCAACACGCTCACGGTGATGGTGCCGATCCTGCTGCTTGAAGTGCTGCTGGCGATTCCGCTGGCACTGGCGGTGGCCGTGGTCCGCGGATCGCTGACCGACCGGGCGGTGATGGTGCTGACCACCGTGGCGCTGTCGATCTCGTTCCTCGTCTATGTGCTGGTCGGCCAGTGGCTCTTCGGCTTCAAGCTGGGCTGGTTTCCGGTGCAGGGCTGGAGCGACTCGGTGTGGACCAACCTGATCACCTACGCGCCGCTGCCGGTGCTGCTGGCGGTGACGGTCAGCCTGGCGCCGCAGACGCGGCTCTACCGCAGCTTCTTCCTCGATGAGGTCGACCAGGACTACGTTCGCACCGCGCGCGCCAAGGGCCTGACCGAGCGGGTGATCCTGCTGCGCCATGTGCTTCGAAACGCGATGATCCCGATCCTGACCAGCATCGGCACCAGCTTGCCGGGCATCTTTGTGGGCTCGTTCCTGATCGAGGTGTTCTTCTCGATCCCCGGCCTCGGGCGCGAGGTGCTGCTGGCGGTCAACCGCAGCGACTACCCGGTGATCCAGGCGGTCACGGTGTACCTGGCGGTGATCACGATGCTGATCAATGTGCTGACCGATGTGCTCTACAAGCTCGCTGATCCGCGCGTGGTGTTCAAGTGAGCGCGGTGTTGCCAACGGCGGTGATGCCGTCCTCCACGAGCCGCTCCGATGGCGTGTGGTCGCTGGCGTGGCGACGGTTTCGCAGCGACCGCGTCGGGCTCGTGTCGCTGGCGATCGTGATCGCGTTTCTGCTGCTGATTGCGCTGTCGGCCATGGGTCTGGTCGCCAGTCACTGGCAGCGCGAGGTGGGTGTGCCGTATGCCAACCCGACTTTCCTCGGGCCCACGCCGCCATCGGCCGTGGCCTTGATCGAGGAAAGCAAGGGCCCTCCGGTGGACATCTCCGCCGTGGACCCGTTGGCGCCACGCTACGCCGAATGGGCTGAATTGGCTGCCAAGCTGAAGGTCGGTGAAGAGGTGCCCGCCAACACGCTGCCGCTCGGCGGCGACCGGCTCGGCCGCGACGTGCTGGCCAAGGCGATCAAGGGAGCCGAGATCTCGATCTTCGTCGGTGTGCTGGCCGCGCTGCTGGCCACCGCGATCGGCACCGCGCTGGGCGCCGTCAGCGGCTTCCTCGGCGGACGCATCGGGGACCTGCTGGAGTGGGTCTACAACGTGTTCACCTCCATCCCCGGCATTCTGCTGATCTTCGCGTTTGCAGCGGTGTTCGGCCGCGGTACCACCACCGTGGTGCTGATCCTCGGACTGACCGGTTGGACCGGCATCTACCGGCTGGTGCGCGCCGAATTCCTGAAGCACGCCGTGCGCGACTACGTGCGCGCCGCCGAGGCCATCGGTGCCAGCGTGGCCTCGCGGATGTTTCGTCACATCCTGCCCAACGTCAGCCATGTGGTGCTGGTGCAGCTGTCGATCCTGACGGTCGGCTTCATCAAGGCCGAGGTGATCTTGAGCTACCTCGGGTTGGGCGTGTCGATCGACCAGGTCTCGTGGGGCACGATGCTGGCTGAATCGCAGGTCGAGCTGCTGCTCGGTCACTGGTGGCAGCTCGCCACCGCGACGGCGTTCATGGCGGTGTTCGTCACGGCGTTCTCGTTGTTCACCGATGCCTTGCGCGACGCGCTCGATCCGAAGTTGCGGGGGCTGGAATGACAACGCCGTCGCCCGTGCTGCTGAGTCTGCTGGAGCTGCAGGTGTCGTTTCGCACCGGCCATCAGGGTGGGGTGGTGCAGCGCACCCAGGCCGTGGGCCGCCATGTGGACGGACAGGAGCGAGGCGTCAGCTTCGACATCCCCGAGAACACCACGGTGGCGCTGGTTGGCGAGTCCGGTTCGGGCAAGAGCGTCACCGCGATGGCGATCCTGAACCTGTTGCCCAACAACGCCGAGCGCCGGGGGGAGATCCGATTCCAGGGCCGCGATCTTCTGTCGGCGTCGCAGCGGGAGCTGCAGGCGTTGCGCGGCAAGGACATCGCCTGTGTGTTCCAGGACCCGATGTCTTCGCTGAACCCGGTGTTCACCGTCGGCGCGCAGCTGTGCGAGCCGCTGATGAAGCACCTGGGCCTGAGCGCCCGGCAGGCCCTGGTGCGTGCCGAGGCGCTGCTCGCCGAGGTGGGCCTGCCTGAGCCCAAGCGGCGGCTGGGTGCCTATCCGCACGAGCTGTCCGGGGGGCAGCAGCAGCGGGTGATGATCGCGATGGCGCTTTCGTGCGAGCCCAGGTTGCTGATCGCCGACGAGCCGACCACGGCGCTCGACGTGACGATCCAGCGGCAGATCATGGAGCTGCTCGCGAGCGTGAAATCACGTCACCGGATGAGCATGCTGTTCATCAGCCACGACCTCGGCGTGGTCGGCGAGATCGCCGACGAGGTCGTCGTGATGCGACAGGGCACGGTGCGCGAGCGCGGCCCGGTCGCTGACATCTTCGCCAATCCGCAGGACGCCTACACCCGTGCCCTGCTGGCATGCCGGCCGACCTTGTCCAACGCGGGTTCGCGGTTGATGGTGATCGATGAGCACATGGCAACCGAAGGCGGTGGAACTCGGCGTGTGGCCCCGGCCGCAGTCGCCAAAGACCCGAGCGCGCCGGTGATCCTCGAAGCGCGCGCGCTGACCAAGAGCTTCTGGATCCCACAGGGCCTGTTCGGCCGCCGTGAATTCAAGGCGGTCGGCCGTGAAGGCAGCGGCGTCAGCTTCCAGCTGCGCCGTGGTCACACGCTGGGCGTGGTGGGCGAATCGGGTTCCGGCAAGACGACGATGGGCCTGGCGCTGTTGCGCCTGCACGAGGCCGGCGGCGGGCCGGTGGGTGGGCAGGTGCGCTTCGACGGTGAGGACCTGCTCGCGCTCAGCAAAGCGCAGCTGCTACCGGTCCGGCGGCGCTTGCAGGTGGTGTTCCAGAACCCCTATGCCAGTCTGAACCCGCGCTTCACCATCGGCCAGACGCTGCTCGAACCCATGGTCATCCACGGCATCGGTTCTGGCCTCGAGGATCGCGAGTCGCGTGCCCGCACCTTGCTGCACAAGGTCGGCCTTGACGACTCGGCGATGTCGCGCTACCCGCACGAGTTTTCCGGCGGTCAGCGCCAGCGCATTGCGATTGCACGCTGCCTGACGCTGAGCCCGGAAGTGCTGGTGCTCGACGAGGCCGTCAGCGCGCTCGATGTCAGCGTGCAGGCGCAGGTGCTGAATCTGCTCAAGGACCTGCAGGACGAACTCGGTCTGGCCTATGTGTTCATCAGCCACGACCTGGCGGTGGTTCGCTTCATGGCCGACGAGGTGCTGGTGATGAAGGACGGCGAGGTGGTCGAGCAGGCCAGCGTCGGGCAGATCCTCGACGCGCCGAAGCAGGACTACACGAAGCGGCTGATCGGTGCCATACCGCGCGGATACCGCGCGGTTGCCTGATTCACGCGAGGGTCCCGAGTGGCCGCCTGATCCACGCGACGGGTGGCGTGACTGTCTGATCAGTCAACGGTCAATCGGTGGACCGACGCCCGCCGAGGCGACGTTCGATCATCAACGCCCTAGGCTCTGCCGATTCGCCTTCATCGCCACGCGGCAGCGTTTCGAGCCCTGCGAACAGTGACAACTGAACGGGCCCTCGGCAGCGTTGCAGCACGGTCGATGACCGCGGTGGATTGGCGGGCCGCGTGGGCTGGCCACCGGGGGTCGACTCGGCCAGCACGCGAGGGGTGCTGCCGATCGTGCCAGCGGAAAACAGGAAACGATCTGAAGCGCCCATGGTCAATGCTTCTTGTCGGCAGCATCGCTCATGCGACCTGCGCCACGGCGCGCTCGATCTGCGCCTGAACGCGTCGCGCACCGCGCAGCACCAGTTCGGGTTCGAGTTGCGCCTGAGGTGCTACGGCGTTGGTGACCTCGTCAAGGGTTTGCGGGTCGGTCATCAGCGCATGGGCGACGGCCGAGAGCGCACAGATCGAACGTCGCTGCACCTGAACCGGCAATTCCCATGTCGCATTGACGATGACGTGGAAGCGCACGCTGTGCACCGCGACGGGCGCGAGGCCCCAGCTTTCGCAGAGGGCTGCGCCCAGTGCGTCGTGGCTCACGCCGAATTCCTGGTGTTCCAGCAAGGTCAGTTCCTCGTCGCTGACGGCGGTAGTGAGCAGCGGCTTGTAGCGCGCGGGCGCATGGCGGAACAGCACTGCCTTGCCGCATTCTTCGAACAGACCAGCCGAATGGGCGGCCCATGGATCCACCCCCACGGCATGCCCGATCCGCCCCATCAGCAGGCCGCGCACCGCTGCACGTTCCCACACGGGCGCCAGCTCCGGTGCACCGGGGAAGACTGCGCGCAGGCCCATCTCGAAGGTGACGGCTGCTACTTCCCGGGTGCCCAGATACGTGATCGCCTGATGCACGCTCTGCACCCGCCCCGACAGGCCATACAGAGAGGAGTTCACGGCCTTGAGCACTGCAGAGGCCAGCGCCATGTCGGATTCGACCAGCTGGCTGATCTGCTGCATGTTCACCTCTTCTTCGGCGAGCAACATCGACAGCTTGACCAGCGATTCCGGCTGGGCCGGGATGTCGATGTTCAGTGCGCGCAGTTCGGGATCAACGGGCATGGCGAGAGTCCGGACGAGATTGATGTCAAACCATCGTAAGAACCTGCCGGCGGCACATAGCCCGGAACAATGGGGTCGAGACCGGGCAATTCGGGCGCTTCCGACCGGCGATCACCCCAGGCCGGCATAGCCGTCCCAGACCGTCTTGACGATCAGCGCCCCCACCACGCAAACGAAGACGTTTCGCACAAAACCTGTGCCGCGCCGCAGTGCGAGATGGGTGCCGAGCAGGCTGCCCGCCACATTCGCCACAGCCATCAACGCAGCAAGCGGCCACCACACATGGCCTGTGAACCCAAACAGCAACAGCGCCGCCAGGTTGGTCGCGGTGTTCAGCAGCTTGGCGCTTGCGCTCGCATGCAGGAAGTCGAAGCCGAGCAGGCGAACGAAAAGGAACACAAAGAAGCTCCCTGTGCCCGGGCCGAAGAATCCGTCGTAGAAGCCGATCACCGCGCCGATCAGGCTGGCCAGCATGGCCTGTGCGCGTCCGTTGTACCGTGGTGCGTGCGTGAGCCCGAGGTCCTTGCGCAGCAGCGTGTAGACCAGCACGGCCAGCAGCACGAAAGGCAGGGTGCGGCGCAGACCGGTCGCATCGGTCATGGTCACCGACCAGGCGCCAGCAAAACTGCCGATGAGCGCCGCCGCAGCGGCTGGCAGCAGCGCACCCCATGGCAATGACACGCGCCGTGAATATTGCAGCGTGGCCCAGGCAGTGCCCCAGACGGCAGCGCCCTTGTTGGTGCCGAAGAGCGTGGCCGGGGCGGCGCTCGGGTACACGGCAAACAGCGCCGGTACCAGCACCAGACCGCCACCGCCGACGATCGCATCGACGAATCCCGCGAACAGCGAGGCCAGGATCAGCAGCGTGGTGTCAAGCATCAGGAAACGAAAAAGCGCCGGGAGTACCGGCGCTTTTCGATTTTGACATGGGCCGATGGTGCGGCGCTGTCAGTGCGTCTGTCAGGCCATGCGCCTGCATCCGTTCGTGGTGTCTCCTCATCCCCCCTCGAATCAGGAGCTCGCCTTGGCGCCACTCCCTCTAGAAAACTGACTTTAGATATACGTCGACCGCATGAGACCCGGGGGTTTCCCTGGGGCTGTGGCGTGGGAGCGACGATGGGCGAGCAGCCCGCGGCTCAGGCTGAGGGCAGGGTGAGCGTGACCGTGGTGCCGCGACCGGACTTGCTGGTCACCGACACCTCGCCACCGTGCAATTCGGCGATGCGTTTGACGATGGCCAGGCCCAGGCCCTTGCCGCCCTCTGATGAGGCAGGCTCCACGCTCTGCCGGCTTTGGTAGAAGCGATCGAAAAGGTGGGCGAGATCGGCTGCGGGAATGCCGGGCCCGGTGTCGCTGACGCTGACTTCAACGAGGCGCCGCGCAGGCCCTTCGCTGCCCTGAGGGCTCGTCTCGATGCGCCCGCGCGCGGCCAGCGTGACGCGTCCGCCGGTCGGGCAGAACTTCAACGCGTTGTCGACCAGGTTGGCCACCGCACGTTCGAACAGTTCGATGTCGAGTGCGGCAAAGGTGGGCTGGTCACCAGCGGCGGGCTCGGCGACCAGGTCAACGCCTTGCCGCTCGGCGCGTGCGGCAAAGCGCAACGCGATGTCGTCGAGCAGCTCGGCGGCGTCGAGCAGTTCGGTGTGCAGCTTGAACTCGGGTTCGTCGAGCTGTGCCAGATCGCCCAGCGACTGCACCAGCTGCGCGGCATTACGGGTGTTGCGCAGAGCGACTTCCACCAGCTGCCGGTCGGCGGCTTGGTTCGGGTATCGGGCTGGATCGGCGGCCCAGCGCGTCTCGAGGGTTTCCAGGCAAGCCGCCGTGGCCGTCAACGGCGAGCGCAAGTCATGCGACAGGTTGCTGATGCCTTCGCGGCGGAAATGATCGAGGCGGCGCAGTGCTTCCCACTGGGCGCGCAGCGTCATCAACATCGCGCGAAAGCCGCTGGCGAGCTGACCGAACTCGTCGCGTGCGGCATGCAGGCCAAGGCTCTCCGGCGTACGGGAGAGCGCCGCATCGGCCGAGCTCGCCGTCAGGCCTTCGCGTTCGATCGCGGCCACCGCCTCGGTCAGCCGGCGCAGCGGGCGGGTGACCGTGGCGGTGATCCAGGCGGTGAGCAGCGTTGCCAGCGCCACGACCGCGAGGATGGATGCCAGCGCGGGCTGGGCGAAGGTGCTGCGAAAGGCCTCGGCACGGCCCTCGGACACCGCAGGTGATTGGCAGACCAGGTACAGGTAGCCAGCCACCGGCTGATCGGGGCGGATCACAGTGTTGGTGAGTGGCAGCGCAGCGATGATGGCGCCGCTGTCGGTACCCGGACGCTCGGGGTCTTCGCCCATCACATAGGGCATCGGCTTGGGCCCCATCGCCTCCATCAGCGGTTGCATCTTCACCCGGTAGCCCGCTGGTAATGACACCGCGCTGGTCGATGCGATGACCGAGCCGTCGGCGCGCAGGAGGTAGAGCTGGCTGTCAGGCTCGAAGAACAGCAGGCTGCGCAGGAAGACGGCGAACTCTTCCGGGTGCCGCTGCTGCATGTCGAGCATGCCGTTGTAGGTGGTGCCTACGCGCTGCAGGAAGGCATTCGCGCGGTAGTAGGTGGTCTCGTGCTCGAAGCGCTGGAAGGCGACCAGCACGGTGGCGATCACGCCCAGCGCTGTCAGCGCGCCGGTGACGAAGATCGTCAGCGCGATCTTGAAACGAACGCTCATGCCGGGGTGTCGGTCAACCCTGCGATGCGCTTCACGGCGGCGCCTCGCGCATCTTGTAGCCGGCGCCGCGCACCGTCAGGATCAGCTGCGGACGCATCGGGTCGGCTTCGAGCTTGCCACGCAGCCGGTTGATGTGGGTCGTGACGGTGTGCTCGTAACCGTCATGGGTGTAGCCCCACACCGCGTTGAGCAACTGGCCGCGCGAGAACACATGGCCCGGGTGCTGCGCGAAGTACAGCAGCAGGTCGAATTCGAGCGCAGTGAAGTCGAGCAGCTTCTGGCGAAAGCGCACCTGGCGCTTGACCGGCAGGATCTCCAGGTCCCCGTTGCGCAGCATGCTCGCGCTGGCCTGGCCGCTGGCCCCGCTACCGGCCTGCGCCGCACGCAACATCTCGGCGCGGCGCAGCAGCGCCTTGACGCGGGCGAGCAACTCGGCCAGCGAGAACGGCTTGGTCAGGTAGTCGTCGGCGCCGAGCTCCAGGCCGAGCACACGGTCGAGCTCGGTGGACTTGGCCGTCAGCATCAGGATGGGGGTGCTGCGCCCGCGGGCACGCAGCGCCTTGCAGACCTCGAGCCCGTCCATGCCCGGCATCATCAGATCAAGGATCAGCAAGTCGCTGGCGAGCTCGTTCTGGCTGGCCAGCGCCGCCACGCCATCGGCCACTGCCATGACCTCGTAACCCGCTTGCTGCAGATTCATCGCCAGCAGGGCGCGAATGTCGGGCTGGTCTTCGGCAACGAGGATCTGGGCGGGCATGCGGTCATTGTCGCGTGGCACATCCGCTTCTTACGGTGCAAATGTGACGTGGCTGTGAGGTTCAGCGAGGAGGGCGCGAGGTGGGATCGCCAGAGTCATCCCATCGACTCACCCGATCCGGAGCCCACCATGCAGACCGCCCTTGCCCCCACCGCCGTGTCCTTCGCCGCTCTCCCGTTTGAATCTGCCTCGAACACCGCAACCCCTGTGGCCTGGACCGACCTGGTCGCTCACCGCAGCCACCTCGTTCGCTTCGCACAGCGCAAGCTGCACGACCCGATGCTCGCCGAGGACGTGGTCCACGACGTCTTTGAAGCCGTGTTGTCTGGCCGCGCACTGTTCGCGGGCCGCTCGGCGCTGCGCTCCTGGCTGACCGGCATCCTGAAGCACAAGATCGTGGACCTGGTACGCCAACGTGCCGGCTACGACAGCCTCGATGACAGCGACTGCGTTGGCGATGACGGTGAAACCATCGCGCATGGTGCGATGGCCCTCGAGTGTCTGCAGCCACGCCCTGACGAACTGGCCGAACAACGCGAATTCCTGGCCCACACCCTGGCTCGCATCGACGCGCTCCCGGCCAGCCTGCGCGAGGTGATGCACCTGCGGGTGCTGCAGGACCAGCCGACCGACATGGTTTGCCGCGCGTTGTCGATCAGCGAGGACAACCTGTTCGTGCGCCTGCATCGCGCGCGCAGGCAACTCCTCTCGTAAGCTGCGGCGCCCTCAGTCCTTCAGGGCGTCTTCCGCAATCCACATCGCTGCGCGCTCGGCAATCATCAGCGTCGGCGCGCCGGTGTTACCGCTGGTGATCGTCGGCATCACGCTCGCATCGGCGATGCGCAGGCCGGCGATACCGTGGACCCGCAGCCGTGCATCGACCACGGCCTGCGGGTCGCGGTTCGGGCCCATCTTGGCCGTGCCCACCGGATGGAAGATCGTGGTGCCGATCTCGCCCGCCAGCCGGCTCAGCTCGTCGTCGGACTGGAATTCCATGCCTGGCTTGACTTCGCGTGGCCGGTAGGTCGCGAGGGCTTGCTGCGTGATGATGCGCCGTGTCACGCGCAACGCATCGGCGGCCACCTGGCGGTCTTCTGTCGTGCTCAGGTAATTCGGCGCAATGCATGGGGCATCGGTCGATTGCGCACTGCGCAGCCTCACTGAGCCACGGCTGGTCGGGTTCAGGTGGCACACGCTGGCGGTCAGCGCGTCGAACGCATGCAGCGGCTCACCGAATGCGTCGAGCGACAGCGGTTGCACGTGGTATTCCAGGTTCGCGTGGGCTTGTCTTGGATCACTGCGGGTAAAAACACCGAGTTGCGAGGGTGCCATGCTCAGAGGACCGGAACGCAACAGTGCGAATTCAATCGCCATCCTTGCCTTGCCCCACAGCGAGCGCGAAAGGGTGTTGAGCGTGGCCACGCCCTCGACCGCATAGATCGATCGCAGCTGCAGGTGATCCTGGAGGTTCTCGCCGACGCCGGGCAGCTCGTGCAACGGTGTGATGCCCCTGTCTTGCAACAAGGCTGCCGATCCGACGCCTGAAAGTTGCAACAGATGGGGTGTGCCGACTGCACCGGTGCACAGGATCACCTCCCGGGTCGCGTGGACCTGGATGGGTTCGCCACGATGGGCATCCCCTTGGCCGTCTCGAGGCAGCACCTCGACACCGATGGCGCGCGCGGGGCCGGGCATGCCCCCGCCGCCTGAACCCAGATCCAGCAGCACGCGCGAGATGTGTGCCCCCGTCCAGATCTGGAGGTTGTCCCGGTCCATCACTGGGCGCAGAAAACCCTTGGCCGTGTTCCAGCGCAGGCCTTTGCGCTGATTGACCTCGAAGTAGCCGACGCCTTCGTTGTCCCCACGGTTGAAATCATCGTTGGCCGGAATTCCAGCTTGGCGGGCGGCCTCAGCGAACGCATCGAGTACCGGCCAGCGCAGACGCTGCCGCTCAACGCGCCATTCGCCACCCGCACGGACGCCTTTCTCGTCCCATCCGGGTGCCGCATGGAAGGCGTCGGCGCCGCGGTGGAAGTCTTCGTGCTTCAGGAAATGCGGCAGGCACTCCGCCCAGCTCCAACCGGGATTCGCCCCGAACCCGTCGCCTTCGCCCCAAGCGTCGTAATCCCGCGCCTGACCCCGCATGTAGATCATGCCGTTGATGCTGCTGCAGCCGCCGAGCACTTTGCCGCGCGGGTAGCGCAACGCCCGTCCACCCAGCCCGACCTCAGGTTCGGTGTGGAACATCCAATCGGTGCGCGGGTTGCCGATGCAGCGCAAGTAGCCCACCGGGATGTGGATCCAGCCATAGTCATCCTTGCCTCCCGCCTCTATCAAGAGCACGCGTTTGGTCGGATCGGCGCTGAGGCGGTTGGCCATCAGGCAGCCGGCCGTGCCGGCTCCGCAGACGATGTAGTCGTAAATGGGGCTGTTCATCAGGGTTTCACCGCACTGGCGCTGCAGCCGTTAAAACAATATAGACAACTGATTCTTGAAAGCGCGCATTCGACCGCATTCCAGCAAAACAACACTTTGTTGCGCACGATTTTGAGAAGCCTTTGCGCGATATCGGCCAACTCACCCATAATAAAAATTCTGTGTTCGGTAGCAGCGCCTTTGCTTGAATGGGTCAGGATAGGTTGAAGCTACACAGTTATTCTGTGTTCTCTGTAAAGAAAGGCGCTCGCAATGGGCAACAAACTCTACGTCGGTAATCTGTCGTACAACGTACGAGACGATGATCTCCAGCAAACATTCGCTCAGTTCGGCACGGTGTCGTCGGCGAAGGTCATGATGGACCGCGAAACTGGTCGTTCCAAAGGCTTTGGATTTGTGGAAATGGGCTCTGATGCCGAGGCTCAGTCGGCCATCAATGGCATGAACGGCCAGCAAATGGACGGGCGCGCCCTGGTCGTCAATGAGGCTCGCCCACGCGAAGAGCGTCCGGGTGGCTTTGGTGGCGGCGGTCGCTCTGGCGGCGGCGGTGGTTATGGCGGCGGCGGTGGCGGCTACGGCGGTGGCGGTGCAGGCCGTTCCGGTGGCGGCGGTGGTGGTTATGGCGGCGGCGGTGGTTACGGCGGCGGTGGTGGTGGTGGTCGCTCTGGCGGTGGTGGCGGCTACGGCGGTGGCGGCGGTGGTCGCTCTGGCGGCGGTGGCGGCTACGGCGGTGGCGGCGGTGGCAGCCGCGGCGGATACTGAGCCTTCGCCCAGACGCTGAAAGATTGTTCGTTCAAAACGGCTGCACTGCGAAGTGCAGCCGTTTTGCATTCAAGTGGCGCCGCCTCGGTGGCGTTGCTTGCGAGGTTGGCCAGCCACGATGCGGTCGAATATGGCGTTGGGCAGCAGCCGCAAAAGCGTGGCCACAACGCCCATCTGCCACGGAATCACCGGTTGTGATACGCCTCTCTCGATGGCCCGAAATGCCTTTTGCGCGAACGCCTCGGGTCGCATCAGGAAGGGCATCGGATATCGATTCTCGCGCGTCAACGGCGTGGCCACATACCCCGGACTGAGCGTCACTACCTTGACACCGAACGGCCCGCACTCGCCGCGTAGGCTTTCGCAGTAGCTGATCACGGCGGCCTTGCTCGAGCAGTAGGCGCCATGACCTGGCAGCCCGCGCGCACCTGCCACGCTCGCGACTCCTACCAACACGCCGCGTCGGCGCTGGCACATTCCGCGCACGAAAGGCTGAAGCGTGGCGGCGAGGCCGATCACGTTCGTTTCGAATGTGGTGCGGAGAACTTCCAGATCCTCGTACTCGGCACTGTCGATGCCGAGGCTGATGCCGGCATTGGCGATTACCACATCCGGCAGCCCTTGAGCTGCGATGCAGGCACGGGCGGCGCTGGTGATGCTGTCGATATCGCGCACGTCAGCCGTGTACACCGCGTACCGTGCCGGTTCACCACCCAGATCGCGCGCCCAGGCGGAGAGCTCAGTGCTGCGCCGAGCCACGAGCGCCAGGCGGTAGCCGGCCTGGTGGAAACGGAAGGCCAGTGCCTGTCCGATGCCGCTTGATGCGCCGGTGATGAATACAAGCGGGGCGGTCACGAGGCGGTCATTGGTTGAGCTATCGGTGGTGCTGTTGGCAGTTCAGCGCCGGCGAGGAGTTACCGCGACCGACCACCGGGACTGAACGTCGCTTTCACGCTGCCCTTGAACTGGGCGACGCGGCTCAGGTTGTCGTAGTCCATCGAGGCGCCTTCGATCTGCACCGTGCCGCGCGTGACCGTCACCGGAAGGTGTGAGCGCACCTGCTCGGTCTGCAAGAACGCATGCAGGAACTCGCTCTTGAAATCGATTGCCTCCAGCGTCTTGCCGCCGGTCTGTGAGGCCTCGCGCACCACATGGGCCTGACCAGTCAATTGCACTTCCGACCCATCGCCGTTGGAAACTGCCTTTTGCGCCGTGGCCACCGTCACGCCCGAATCGGGCGCAATCGAGCGGATGCGTGCTCGGTCGATCTCCAGCGTGTCCGTATCGGGGTAGTGGCGTGCCTCGTCACCTTCGATTTGCAGACGCAGACTGCCATTGGCAGCGAAACGCTGAACCTTGAAATTGCGCATCGTGTAGTCCGGAATGTGGCGCAACGATGCTTCAGGTTTAGCGCCCTGGAACACCGGTGTGTTCTTGACCAGCCACCAGGTCGCAAGCGCGACCAGTGCCATCAGCATGAGCGGCAGATACGCCGATAACGTGCTGAGCGCGCGTTGGTACCAAGGCAGCATGAAGCGGCGGACATTCGGCTCCGCCGCCGGCACCATCGTCGATTCGCCCGGCGAGCTCAAGCGATGCACTCCTGGGTCAGCGCCACTGCAGCGCAGCTTGCACTCATGACGTGCTGTCGAGGGTGGTCAGGTGGCCGCGTAACAGCGTGGCGTAGCGACCATTTGCCATCAGCAGCAGGTCACAGCACTCGCGCGCGGCACCATGACCGCCCGTTTTCTGTGTGACGTGATGGGCGATCGCCTTGACTTCCACGTGCGCGTTCGAAGGTGCGCACGCAAACGCAGCGCGCGTCATCAGCGGCAAGTCGGGCCAGTCATCTCCCATCACTGCCAGCGCAGCCCAGTCCAGCTGCAGTGTCCGCATCAACGCGTCGGTGGCGGCCAGCTTGTCGTGCACGCCATAAAACGCATGTGCGATCCCGAGGTCGGTCACGCGGCGTCGCACCGCAGGCGAGTCGCGTCCGGTGATGACTGCCGGTGTGATGCCGCCCTGCACAAGCAGCTTCAGGCCGTGGCCATCGAGCGAATTGAAGGCCTTGAAGTCCTCGCCATGTTCGCCGATGTAGATGCTGCCATCGGTGAGCACGCCATCCACGTCGAAGATGGCCGCACGGACGCCCTGCGCCACCAGCAGCAGCTCCGGCGCCAATGAAAGCACCGGGTTCAGCGGGCGTGGTGCGCGCAGGGGCATCAGATGACCTTCGCCCGCATCAGCTGATTGAGGTTCAACGCGCCAACCAGCCGCTGCGAACCATCGACGACCAGAACGCTGGTCACACGGTGCTGCTCCATCAGTCCCGCGGCATCCACCGCCAGTGCGTCCTCTCGGATCACTTTCGGTTGGCTGCGCATCACCTCGTGTGCGCGCAGCGGACGCAGGTCCTGCCCGCGCTCGATCAGCCTGCGCAGGTCGCCGTCGGTGAAGATACCGAGCACCTGATGCTGTGCGTCGACGACCGTCGTGAAGCCCAGGCCCTTGTCGCTCATCACGCGCAGCATGTCGCCGAAACCGGTGTCGGGTGCGACGGACGGCACATCCTCGCCCGACACCATCAAGTCGCGGACATGCATCAGCAACTTGCGCCCGAGGCTGCCGCCTGGGTGAGAGCGTGCGAAGTCGGTCTCGCGGAAGCCACGCGCATCGAGCAGCGCGACGGCAAGGGCATCGCCCAACGCCATCTGCGCCGTGGTGCTGGCGGTGGGTGCGAGATTCAGAGGGCAGGCCTCCTGATCGACGCCACAGTCCAGCGCAATGTCGGCATTGCGCGCCATGGTTGAATCCATGCGTCCGGTCATACTGACCAAGATCACCTCCAGGCGCTTCAGCGCGGGCAGCAGCGCGGCGATTTCGTCGCTCTCGCCCGAGTTGGAAATCACCAGAACGACATCGCCCTGAGTGACCATGCCGAGGTCGCCGTGACTGGCTTCTGCAGGATGCACGAACATGGCGGGTGTGCCGGTCGATGCCAGCGTGGCCGCAATCTTGCGACCGACGTGGCCGCTCTTGCCCATGCCCATCACGACCACGCGCCCGCGGCACCGCAGCATGGCCTCAACGGCCCTGGTGAAGTTCGCACCCTGACGCAGCTTCAGGCCCAGCAGGGCGCGCGCCTCAATGTCGAAGGTCTCGCGCGCCAAGTGCAGGGCCCGCTGGGCGTCGAATGCGACAGGCGTGGCGGTGAGGAAGTCGAGCACAGTGCGGGCGATGAGTGTCTATTAGGATCGAACCACGAAGGTGCCCGCATTCTAGGCATGTGCCCTCCCCGCGGCTCGCCGCCTTCTTCAGCCCGAACTGCTGTCCCATGACCGCCCAGTGCTCGCCCCGATTCGATGGCTTCCACCCTTGAGCTGACCCTGCTCTACCTGGTGGCGGCCGTCGCCGGCGTCGTGCTGTGCCGGCTGGCCAAGCTCCCGCCCATGCTGGGCTATCTGGCTGTGGGTGTGGTCATCGGCCCCAATGCGATGGCGCTGGCCAAGGACTCTGCCAGCGTGCGCTACCTGGCCGAGTTCGGCGTGGTGTTCCTGATGTTCGTCATCGGGCTCGAATTCAACCTGCCCAAGCTCAAGAGCATGCGCAAGCTGGTTTTCGGCCTCGGGCTGGCGCAGGTGCTGCTGACCATCCTGGGGACCGTGGCGGGTCACTTCTTGCTCGCCTGGGCGTTCTCGTACACCTCGCAACCTTGGCAGTTGTCCTGGCGCGGCGCGGTGGTGCTGGCGGCGGCGATGGCGATGTCGAGTACCGCCATCGTTGTCAAGATGATGGCCGACCGGCTGGAACTGGAAAGCGAGCACGGCCGCCGCGTGATCGGCGTGCTGCTGTTCCAGGATCTGGCCGTTGTGCCGCTGCTGGTGCTGATTCCCGCGCTCGACGAGAGTGGTCGCGACATGGCGGTTGCCCTGGGCTGGGCGGCACTCAAGGCCACCGTGTTGCTTGGTCTTCTGCTGGTAGGGGGCCAGAAGGTGATGCGCTGGTGGCTGACGCTCGTGGCGCGGCGCAAGAGCGAGGAGCTCTTTGTCCTCAACCTGCTCCTTGTCACGCTCGGGTTGGCGTGGTTGACAGAACACGCTGGGTTGTCGCTTGCGCTGGGTGCGTTCGTCGCTGGCATGTTGATCGCCGAGACCGAGTACAAGCATCAGGTCGAGACCGACATCCGTCCGTTCCACGACGTGCTGCTGGGATTGTTCTTCATCACCATCGGTATGAAGCTTGACTGGCGACCGGTTCTGGACCAGTGGCAGTTGGTACTCCTGCTGTCGATGCTGCCGGTGCTCGTCAAGTTCGCTCTGGTGACCTTGCTGGCGCGGCTGTTCGGCACGCCATCGGGTGTGGCCCTGCGAACCGGTCTGTACCTCGCGCAGGCCGGCGAGTTCGGCTTCGTGCTGCTGACCCTCGGCGCGCAGCAGAACCTGATCGATCAGCAGTGGGTGAGTCCGGTTCTGGCGAGCATGGTGCTGAGCATGCTGGCGTCACCCTTCCTGATCAATTTCAGCGACCGCATCGTGATGCGCCTGAGCTCCAGCGACTGGCTGATGCAGTCGGTCGCGATGACTTCCATTGCCAAAAGAGCGATCAACACCGAGGCCCACGTCATCATCGCGGGCTATGGCCGCAGCGGGCAGAACCTGGCGCGCATCCTCGATGTGGAGGGCATACCGTACATGGCGCTCGACCTGGACCCCGATCGCGTGCGGCAAGCAGCTGCCGCCGGCCAGAGCGTCGTGTTCGGGGATGCCGCGCGGTTGCAGAGCCTGATGGCCGCTGGCCTTGCGCGAGCCAACGCCGTGGTCGTCAGCTACCACGACACGCCATCGGCCATGAAGATCCTGCGCTTGGTGCAGGAGCATGCGCCCAAGGTGCCGGTGATCGTGCGCACCATCGACGACAGTGACCTCGAAAAACTGCAGGCCGCTGGAGCCACCGAAGTCGTGCCCGAGGCCATTGAAGGCTCGCTGATGCTCGCCAGCCACGCCCTAGCGCTGGTGGGCGTGCCGATGCGTCGGGTGATCCGCGTCGTTCAGGACCAGCGGGAGGCGCGCTATGGCCTGTTGCGAGGCTATTTCCATGGTGCCGACGACGACACCCACGACGAACTCGGCAACATGCGACTGCACAGCGTCACACTGACGGCAGTCTGTGGCTGTATAGGGCAGACGCTGGCCGACCAGGCGCTGCATGCGGTAGGCGTATCGGTTGCCTCTGTCCGGCGTGTCTCGGGCGCCGTCACGCGACCCGACGATCACCTGGTTCTGGCGGTTGGCGACACGCTGGTGCTGTCTGGCCTACCCGAGCCGCTCGCTCGAGCTGAAGACAGGTTGCTTTCGCGCGGCTGATGCCTGTGGGCTCGGCCCTTCGATTGAACCGACAATTCGCGGCTGCCCTTCTCACGTCGCCATGATTCGCCTCACCGAAATTCGCTTGCCGCTGGATCACGCGCGTGAAGACTTGCGCACAGCGATCGTTGCGCGGCTGGGCGTGACCGATTCCGAACTGATCGAGTTCAGCGTCTTCAAGCGCAGCCACGATGCGCGGAAGAGGTCGGCCATCGTTCTGATCTATACCGTTGATTGCCAGGTGGCCGATGAGGCGGTCGTGCTGTCGCAGCATGCCAGCCATCCCCACATCAAGCCGTCACCGGACACCCGCTATCGCTTCGTGGGTCATGCGCCTGCCGACTGGCGCGCTGAAGAGCGGCAACGCCCACTCGTCATCGGCTTTGGCCCGTGCGGCCTCTTCGCAGCCTTGGTGCTGGCGCAGATGGGGTTGCGGCCGATCGTCCTGGAGCGCGGCAAGGAGGTGCGCGAGCGCACGAAGGACACCTGGGCGCTGTGGCGACACGGTGTGCTCAATCCCGAGTCGAATGTGCAGTTCGGCGAAGGCGGCGCCGGCACCTTCAGCGACGGCAAGTTGTGGAGCCAGATCAGCGATCCGCGCCACCTGACACGCAAGGTGCTCGAAGAGTTCGTGCAGGCTGGTGCACCGGAGGAAATTCTTTATGTCGCCAAGCCGCACATCGGCACGTTCCGCCTGGTCGGCATGGTCGAGAAGATGCGCGCGCAGATCGAATCCTTGGGTGGCGAGATACGCTTCCAGCAGCGCGTTGTCGATGTTCGCATCGAGACCGATCGAAAGGGCGTCAAGGTCATTCGCGGCGTCACGCTGGAGTCTGGCGAGCAGATTGACGCGGACCATGTGGTGCTGGCGCTTGGACACAGTGCGCGTGACACCTTCGTGATGCTGCATGAGCGCGGTGTATTCATGGAGGCCAAACCGTTTTCAATGGGCTTTCGCATCGAGCATCCGCAAGGCGTCATCGACCGAGCGCGCTACGGCCCGGCGGCGGGTCAGCCGATCCTCGGTGCAGCCGACTACAAGTTGGTGCACCACGCTCGCAACGGTCGCTCCGTCTACAGCTTCTGCATGTGTCCCGGCGGTACGGTGGTCGCTGCCACGTCCGAGGTGAACCGCGTTGTCACCAACGGCATGAGCCAGTACTCGCGCAACGAAAGAAACGCCAATGCGGGCATCGTGGTCGGCATCGCGCCGCAGGACTATCGACAGGACGGAAAGACCGAGGGACCAGTCAGCCCGCTGGACGGCATGGCGTTTCAGCGCTATTGGGAGTCACGCGCGTTCGAACTCGGTGGCGCTGACTACAAGGCGCCGGGCCAATTGGTGGCTGACTTCTTGCGCGGTCAGGCATCAGGAACGCTTGGCAGCGTTGAGCCCTCCTACAAGCCGGGGGTGTGCCTGACCGACTTGGGTCGGCCAGGGCGCAGCAGCCTGCCGGCCTACGCGATCGAAGCCATCCGAGATGCACTGCCGGCGTTCGATCGTCAGATCAAGGGGTTCCTGATGCCCGACGCAGTGCTGACAGGCGTCGAGACGCGGACGTCATCGCCGTTGCGCATCACACGGGGGCGCGACCACCAGAGCCTGAACGTACGTGGTCTTTACCCGGCAGGCGAGGGCGCCGGCTATGCGGGCGGCATCATGTCGGCGGGAGTCGACGGCATCGAAGTTGCTGAATCGCTTGCAAAGGCCTTGCTGGGTTTGTGAA
>CANHOE010000008.1 GCA_947462175.1 Burkholderiales bacterium
CTGCGCCACGCCGTCCATCAGCACATTGGCCAACGCCACGATCGTCATGCCCTGGTGGTGGGCCATGAAGGTCACCACCGGCGTGAACGCTTCGCTGCCGTTCTGCCGCGACGCCGTGAAGTCCAGCGCTTCGATGAAGCCGCAGGGCTCACGTGGCGCCAGTGCTTCGATCGCGGCGAAGTTCAGCCTGGCGATGTGGGGCGTGATCTGGGTGGCCAGCGCGGTGGCATACGGCGCGATCACCAACTCGTCCGGCGGCGTGCGGCGCAGCGCGAGTCGCGGCACGCCTTGCGGCGCGTACTGGTAGGCCAGCGTGTAGTCACGCCCGGCATAGGCCGATTCCGAGATGCCCCAGGGTACATCGCCACCGTGGACGCGCTGCGCCTTCGCGAACGCGATCTGCTCCCGCACTGCGGCATGGCAGGCTTCACGCAGCACACTGCCGTAGGGCTCGTCGAGCACCAGTGTCGGCATCAGGTACTCGAACATCGATCCCGACCAGGAGCGCAGGCCGGCGTCGGCCCCGACCGCATAGAACAGTCGACCGAGAGAGCCCCAGTGCTGCACTGGCACGTCGCCCTTGGCGATCGCCAGCAAGCTGGTCAACCGTGATTCGGAGGCCAGCAGGTCGTAGAACCCGGCATCCAGCTGCTGCTCTGCGACCCGGTAGCCGATGTGGAACAGATGCCGCTTGCGGTGGTACAGGAAGCGAAAGTCGGCCTGCCATGCGAACTGGTCGCAGTCATCGGCTGCGGCCTGCAGGCGGGCTGCGATGGCGCTGGCCTGTGGCGCCGTCGCGAACTCCCGGCAAGCCTGCGCGACCGCCAGCAGATGGCCGCTGAGGTTGCCACTGTCGACGGTGGACACATACATGGGCAGCAACGGCGCCAACGTCTGTGTGTCGTACCAGTTCAGGAAATGTCCGCGATGCCGCTGCATCCGTCCCAACGTGGCGAGTGTGGCTTCGATTCGCGTCAGCAGCTCGGTCGTGTCGATCCAGCCGAACTGCCGCGCACAGGCCGTGCTGAGCAGGTACAGGCCGATGTTGGTTGGAGAGGTTCGGTGCGCCACCATGTCCATCGGCACGGTCTGAAGGTTGTCGGGTGGCAGGTGGTTCTCGTCGGCCACCACGCAGCGTTCGAACAGGCGCCAGGTGTCTCGCGCGACGCCCTCGAAGTAGATGCGGTCGGCCTCGCTGAGCGCCAGTTCTGCGTCGGCTGGGCGAGGCCGACTGACCCACCAGGTCCACAGCGGAGAGGCCGCCCACAAAAGGCACAGCGCCGTCGCCAACCAGGGCGTCGGGGTGCCCACGGCGAACAGCCCGGCCAGCAGCACCAGCGCCAGCAGTGACTCGTGCCAGTGCTGACGCCACAGCGCTGGCAGCGTGGTTTGCGCGCGTGCTTGCGCCGCCGCGGCGGTGGTCCATTGCAGCAGGTGGCGGTGACTGATGGCCATGCGGTAAAGCGCACGCACGATCGCATCCGTTGCCAGCAGGGCCTGCGCCGTCAACTGCGCCAGCAGCCACGCACCACCCCGCAAGGTGCGTCCCATGTCGGCGGCTGCCAGACGGTAGAAGTGCCGCAGCGCGATGTCGTCGCGGCTCGGCGAGAACCCGGCCACTGCGCCCATCAGCGGCCCGGCGGAAAAGGCCGCCGCCACCATGGCCAGTGCAATCCAGGGAGATATCACGCCCGTCCCCAGCGCCAGCAGCAGCAAGGCCAGTGACATCGGCGCCACCAGTGAGCGGCGCAGGTTGTCGAACATCTTCCAGCGGTTGATGCCACGCAGCCTCCAGCGCCCTGGATGCCACAGCGAATCGAGCAGGAAGGGCAGCAACTGCCAGTCACCGCGTGTCCATCGGTGCACCCGCGAAGCCGCGACATCAGCGTGGAAGGGCGCATCCTCGATCAACGTGATGTCGGTCACCGCAGCGCAGCGCGCCATCGAGCCTTCGAGCAGATCGTGGCTCAGAACCCGGCCTTCGGGCAGCCGGCCGGACAGCACGGCATGCATCGCCTGCACGTGCAGCAGGCCCTTGCCGGTGAATGTGCCCTCGCCAAAGACATCCTGGTAGACCTCGGACGTGGCGGCGCTGTAGGGGTCGATGCCGCATTGGCCGGCAAACAGGCCGTGGTAGTGCGTGAAGTCCTTCGGCGAAGGCAGCGGCGTGACGATGCGCGGCTGCAAGATCGCATAGCCGCTGGTCACCGCCTTCTGGCTGGCATCGAGCTGCGGCTGGTTCAGCGGGTGTGCGGCGACGCCAACCAGCTCGTGCAGGCGCCCCGGCGGCAGTTGGGTGTCGCTGTCCAGCGTGACGATGTATCGGGTGCCGGCCGCGATGCGCGAAGCCGTGCCCAGGTCGATGAACGGGCTCGCGGTGCTGCCGTCATCACCGCCCGAGGACTCAGCCAGCACGGCGATCAGCTGCTCGAGCTTGCCGCGTTTGCGCTCCCAGCCTATCCATCGCCGTTCGGTCTCGCTGTAGCGGCGCTCGCGGTGCAGCACGATGAAGCGAGGCTGCTGAGGGAACGCCACCGTCAACGCATCGACTTCGGTTGGGATGCAGCCGGGGTAGCGCGCGTTCAGGGCATCGATCTGTTGTCTGACATCGCCCAGCAGGCCGGCGTCGGTCGGCACGGTGGCACTGTCGGCATCGGCCCAATCGGTGAGCAGCGCGTACTGCGCATGGCGCTCGGGGTTGGCGAGATGGTGCAGTTGCAGTCGGTGCACCAAGGACTTGGTCGAGGCGGCGTCGGTCAGCATCGCCGGGATCACCACCATCACCCGATGCTCAGTCGGAATGCCGCACGCCAGCGCCAGCCGTGGCAGACGCGCGGGCCGAGCCGACTCGCTGATCAGCCGGTTGATCACTGCCACCACGGCCTCCGACGCGGGAAACAGCATCAGCACGCCAGCCACCAAGGTCCAGCCCCAGTCGACTGGTGCATTGCCCAGCCCCCCGATGTGTCTCAGCAGCACCCACGCCACCAGGCCCGCTGTCACCGCCAGCAGCGAACCCAGGTAAAGCGGCAATGCCATGCGGCGGGCCACGGCGCGCCAAGTTGCAGCACCGCGTTCATGCAGCCCGAGGGCGCGCATCAGGGCAGGTCGACCCGCACCGGTCAGCCAGTAGCCCGCGACTGCGGTCGGGTGTCCGGTGGGCTGGACGTCGGGAGCGGGCGCGTCGGGCGCCTGCATCAGGCCGAGCAAGGTGCGGCCGACCGCCACTTCGCTCAAGCTGCCCTGCCGTGCCAGCCGCTCGATGCCGTGCAGAGTCTGGTCGCGAGTCATCGCGTGCTCGGCCTCGAACACGGGTGAGGTCAGCATCAGGCGCATCAGTGTGCTGCTGCGCGCGACGATGTCGGGCCAGTCGGCATCGCCGATGGCGCGCAGCGATGTCACCGCATTGCTGACGCTCAGGTTGTCCGCTGTCTGGTCGGCGCGTTTCTGCGCCTGCATCAGCGCCGGATCGGGCAGCGCACGTCGCAGCCACTCGTGTTGCTCTGCACGATCGTCGGCTCGGTCGCTCGCGCGCTTGTGCACCAGTGGCTCGGCGCCATCGCCGGCCATGTCAGCCTGGCCACGCCCGTCCTGCATGCGCTGCGCCATCTGGCCCAGGAACACACGGCCGACACCACGGCTGTTCAGCAGTGCGAGCAGCTGATCGAGCGTGCCTGCCGTCATGCTGTCGATTCGGTCGCAGCAGAGGTTGGCGACCTCGCGCGCAGCCTTGTTGGTGGCGATCCGTTCTGCCAGGCGGCGCAGGTTCTCGATGAGCACCACCCGCAGGGTCGTCGGCAACGCCCACATCTCGCCCAGGTTCAACTCGCGTGTCTCCTGGTAAGCGCTCAGGAACTGGATCAGCAGTTCCTCGTCGAAGTCGCCATCGGTGTGTGCGACGAAGGCCCAGGCCACGCCGTAGACGCGAGGCAGACCGGCCAGTGGCTCATCGATCAGGACCGGCAGCGCACGAAAGTAGCGTCGCGGCAGGCCTTCGTGGATCTCTTCGAGCTGCGCCTCGATCAGATGAAAGTTGTCGAGCAGCCATTCGGCAGCCGGGCTGATGTCATAGCCGGAGCTGGCCTGCACGCCGATGTAGCGGTGCGCCGCACGCAGCATTTGAATGTTGTTGCGCAGTCGTGGAAAGAAGCTGGCGACCAACGACAGCGAGCGCTGTGCACGATGCGTTTCACCGAGACTGCGCCCGTGTTGCGCAAAGCGTTGCGGGCCGAAGATTTCGGAGCGGATCGGGGGGTCGATGGCGCTCTGCGTCTGACTGAGGATGTCGCACAGCGCCTGAGGCGCGTCCGGAATCAGGCGCAGCAACTCGGCTGGCGACATGCCTTAAAAGATGAAAGAGCTGATGCCGATCAGCAACGCAGCCACCACCAGCGTTGTGATCAGGCGACTGGCCACGAAACCATGCATGGCTTCGGCGGCGCACCGCGCCACGAACAGGCGCCCCGTCAGCGTCTTGCACGCGGCCATGTGCGCGCCCAGGGCCGAGAACTCCATCGCGGAGGTGTCGGCGCTATCGCCGAACGATGCGGTACTCCACAGCGGCATGGTGATGTGTGGTGCGTGCATGGTGGGCTCCGTCCGTGCCGCCGCAAAGCGGCCCGGAAAATGGGGTGGGTCGGGGATGAATCAGCTGCGACCGGCATCGGTAGCCGCCATCACATTGGGTTCGCTCCATCGTAGAAACAAGTGCAAACCGCGTCTGTCGGACAGGGCCCCGAGCCCCGTAGGACGTGTCCTGGTCGGCCCCGCCGGTCGGTGGGCTCGCACCGATCGCGCCACGCGACCACGACGGTCTTGCATCCCCAGCGCGCGACGGCCCCTGCGTCCTGAAAACGTGGTCCCAGATGTGGGTGGTCACGCCGTAGCAGGCAGGTGGCACCTGATGGTGATGGACGGCATGCCAATGCTTGCGTCGCTTCAACCACAGCCCTCCACCGTGCCCGTGGTGAGTGGCGTGATGGGTCACCGAATAGATGCCATAACCGCAAAGCATGCCCAGCGTCAGCGCGCCGGCCACCCACTCGTCGAACAGGGTCCATGCGGGCAGCGCCACCCCCGCTGCGAAGCACAGCGCGACCAGGAAGGTCGGTGCGTAAATCAACGCCTTGGGCCGTTGGTGGTGCTGTGCGTGCCAGTCGCAAAACGGTCGGAGGCCATGCAGCAGGAAGCGATGCAGAACGTACTCGACGGCAGTCCAGCCGAGCAGCCCGATCAGCGCGACGCACATCAGTTGCAGCCACACTTCGCGAGGACTTGCACCGATCAGCCAGCCAGCGAGCCCCAGCACGGCCAGGCCGTGCAACGCAAAGTCGGCGCGGTAGGCCGCCTTGCTGTGTTCAATCGTGAGGAATTCCATGGTCATGGACGCTAGAGCCATCCCTTTCAGGGGTCTGTTCGGGAGCGCACACATGCCTGCATGCTTCGCTGTGTGCGCTGACAGACGGACACTCCGAGGGGCACCTCAGACACTGATCCCGCATTGCCGGCTCGGCGATCCGCTGCGGCCAGTGCTGCCTGACCATCGCTGACAGCCGTTTACCCTAGCGTCCCCTATCCGCAGGATCTCGCCATGCCGCAAAGCCCGACCGTCAACCGCCGCATCGTTCTCGCGGCACGCCCGAGCGGTGCAGTCGGTCCTGAACACCTCCGCCTCGAAGAATCCGCAGTGCCGGTGCCTGCTGCGGGTCAGGTGCTGCTGCGCACCGTGTACCTGTCGCTCGACCCGTACATGCGCGGGCGGATGAACGACGCGCCCTCGTATGCGCCCTGCGTGCAACTGGGTGCGGTGATGACAGGTGGCGCGGTGTCACAGGTCGTTGCATCCCGGCACAAGGACTTCCAGCCCGGCGACAAGGTGATGGGCTACACCGGCTGGCAGGACTACGCCGTGTCCGACGGCGTCGGGCTGTCCAAGCTGCCTGCCGACATGGCCCATCCGTCGCTGGCGCTCGGCGTGCTGGGCATGCCCGGCTTCACCGCCTACATGGGCCTGATGGACATCGGTCAGCCGAAGCCTGGCGAGACCGTGGTGGTGGCAGCGGCCAGCGGTGCGGTCGGTGCGGTGGTCGGGCAGATTGCGAAGATCCAGGGCTGTCGGGTGGTCGGCATTGCAGGGGGCGTCGACAAGTGCCGCTTTGTCGTCGATGAACTCGGCTTTGATGCCTGCCTGGACCGCCGGGCTGAGGATTTCCCTGACCAGCTCGCGGTGGCTTGTCCGCGCGGCATCGACGTCTACTTCGAGAACGTCGGCGGTGCGGTCTTCGATGCGGTGCTGCCGCTGCTCAACACCCACGCCCGTGTGCCGGTGTGCGGGCTGATCTCGCTGTACAGCGCTGGTACGCCAACGGCAACAGCCGACCGCCTGCCCGCGCTGACCCGCGCGCTGCTGGTCAAGCGCATCCGCATGCAGGGCTTCATCATCTTCGACTACGAAGGACGGCAGCCGGAGTTCCTCGCGCCCATGCGGCAATGGCTGGCCGAAGGCAGGGTCAAGTTCCGCGAGGACATCGTCGAGGGCCTCGAGAACGCACCGAAAGCCTTCATCGGGCTGCTGCAGGGCGAGAACTTCGGGAAGCTCATCGTGCGCGTGGCAGGGGACTGAGCCGCGCGCCCATCTCAAGGCTCATGCGCAGCGCTCGCTCGGGGTGCGATCAGTTTGGGCGTGCGAGTTGGGCTTGCACCCAGCGCAGCAGATCGGCAGCGGTCAACGCGCCCGATTGCCGCGCCGTTTCTCGTCCGCCCTGGTACAGGATCAGTGTCGGGATGCTGCGGATCTGACTGCGCGCGCTGGCCTCCGGGTTGGCTTCGGTGTCGACCTTGACGAATCGAACCTGCGGCAGCTGCGCCGCCACCGTTGCGAAGTGCGGAGCCATCAGTTTGCAGGGCGCGCACCAGTCGGCCCAGAAGTCGACCACAACGGGCAACTCGGTGCCTGCGATGAAGCCCGGCAGACGGTCGTCGTCGAGGTCAACCGGCTGTGCGGCCATCAGCGCGCCCTTGCAACGGCCGCAGACCGGCTGATCCAGCAGGCGCTCATCGGGAACGCGGTTGGTGGTGCCGCAGGCGGGACAGATCAGGTTCATGCATTCACTCTCTGGAGGGGGCTTGAGGCTGCCATTGGATCGCAATCCCGGCAAAGCTTCGCTTTGAGGTCACTGCGGAGGGTCGCGCCTGGAAAGACCTTGATTGTTGTCGCGCCGCGCGGGGCTGGGAACTTCGTGTGCCGGGAGCCGGGGTAGAGTCGACCGACGAGGCGTGGTACCTCCCCCTCGCGGAACGGAGAAACGCAGTATGGATTTCACCGTGAGCATGCTGCTCGGCACCTTCCTGTTGTCGGTCGCAGCCCTGTTTGCCTTCATCTGGTCCATGTCGAAGGGGCTGTTCGGAGAAGGCTCCGATGCCGCCGCCGAAATCTTCGCGGCGCATGAACTCGGGACCGTCGAAGACCCCGCTGCCACCGCGGCTCAGAAGGGCGGCTTGCAGAAGTCGATCGCGAAAGGCGCGGGACCCGACGAGCGCATGGATGCGGCGGACATCGATTTCCGCACCCGTGCCGACCAGTCGACCTCGCTGGTGGTCGGTGTGTGTCTGACGTTGGCAGTCGTGTGGCTGGTGCTTGCTTCGCTGGCCGGGCTGATCTCGTCGATCAAGCTGCACGAGCCCGATTGGTGGGTGCAGTACGAATGGTTGACCTTCGGGCGTATCCGCCCGATTCACCTGAACCTGGTCGGCTACGGCTGGTGCTCGCTCGCCGGCATCGGCGTGGCGATCTGGCTCATTCCGAGGCTGCTGCAAACCGAGCTGGTCGGTGCGAAGTACGCGCTGGTCGGCGGCGCGCTCTGGAGCATCGGCGTGTTTGCCGGCGCGGTGGCCATTGCCACCGGACACTCCGATGGCCTCGAATGGCTCGAGTTTCCATGGCAGATCGACATGCTGCTGGTCGCTGCCGGCGCGCTGGTGGGCTTTCCTCTGTGGCTCACGCTGCTGCGGCGCAAGGTCAAGCACCTGTATGTGTCGGTCTGGTACATCGCGGCCGGGCTGCTGTGGTTCCCGATCCTGTTTCTGATCGCGAACTGGCCCGGGCTGCATTTCGGTATCGAACAGGCGACGATGAACTGGTGGTTCGGGCACAACGTGCTCGGTCTCTGGTTCACGCCGCTGGGCCTTGCGGCGGCCTATTACTTCATCCCTAAGTTGCTCGGCACGCCGATCCATTCGTACAACCTGTCGCTGCTGGGCTTCTGGTCGCTGGCGTTCTTCTACAGCCAGGTCGGCGGCCACCACCTGATCGGCGGGCCGGTGCCGTCGTGGTTGATCACGATCTCGATCGTTCAGAGCATGATGATGGTGATCCCGGTGTTCGCAGTCGCGGTGAACCACCACCGCACGGTGATCGGCAACTTCCGTGCGCTGATCTATTCGCCGACGCTGCGCTTCATCGTGCTGGGGTCGATGCTGTACACCGCAGCGTCGGTTCAGGGCTCGCTCGAAGCGCTGCGCGCGGTCAACACGATCACCCACTTCACCCACTACACCGTGGCGCACGCTCACCTCGGGCTGTACGGCTTCTTCTCGATGGTGATGTTCGGATCGATCTACTTCATCATGCCGCGCGTGATGAACTGGGAGTGGCCGTATCCCAAACTCATCTCGCTGCATTTCTGGCTGGTGCTCGGTGGCTTTGCGGTCTATTTCATCGGACTTTCGTTCGGCGGCTGGTACCAGGGCCTGGCGATGCTCGATGAAAAGATCCCGTTCATGGAATCGGTCAAGCTCACGCTCCCGTACCTCGAAGCCCGCTCGATCGGCGGGGGCCTGATGACGCTGGGCCATCTGGTTTTCGCCGCGCACTTCTTCGCCATGGGTTGGAAGTTCGGACCGAAGCGGCTCGGTGCCGCGCTGCTCGGCGAGTCGCTGTTCCCGCGTCGTGTGGTGAAGGGAGCCGCAGCATGAGCCAGGGCACCAGCTTCTGGGAAATGGACGAATTGCGGCTCATCACCGGCGCGATGGTGATCCTGGCCTTGGCCACCGGCATCCTTGTCGTGGTGCCCTACCTGCTGCTCAGGCCCGTGAAGGCCCCGGCGGGCCTGAAGCCCTACACCGACATTCAACTGGCAGGCCGCCAGTCGTACATCGCCAATGGCTGTGTCTACTGCCACTCGCAGCAGCCGCGAGACATCCAGCAAGCGCCCGATGCCAAGCGCGGCTGGGGGCGCGCGTCGGTCGCTGGCGATTACGTCTACGACACGCCGCATCTGTTGGGCACCATGCGCACCGGGCCCGATCTGCTCAACATCGGCGCCCGGCAACCCAGCGCCGACTGGCACCTGGGCCACCTGTATCAGCCCAGGGCCTACACACCGGGGTCGATCATGCCGTCCTACCCCTATCTGTTCGAGGTGCGCCAGGGGGTGGCCCAGGCGGGCGAGAAGGCGCTGACGCTGCCGCCTGGGCTGACCAAGCCCGGTGAGGTGGTGATCGCCAAGCCCGAGGCCCTGGCGCTGGTGGCCTATCTTCTGGCACTGGATCGCACCTACCCGGCGCTCCCACCTCGTTCGGCGAGCGCGGTCGCCTCGGAAGATGCGCCATGACGCCGCCGCGCAAACGATCGCCACCCACAGCACAACTCCGGCGCGAGAACGCCGACCCGGATGAGAGCGTCAAGCCGCTGCCTTGGTTTCTGGTGATGTCTCTGGGCGCCATGGCGATGTGGGGCGCTTTCTATATCTACGCCACCCCGTCGGGCATCGAGTCCGCCTATGGCGACCAGCGCACGGTCGCCACGCTGCGCCCGCCAGAGAAGACAGCGCCGGGTGCTGCGCCCGCAGTGGACGGCAAGCAGCTGTTCGGCGCGAAGTGCGCCGCCTGTCATCAGGCCAGCGGGCTCGGCGTGGCTGGCGTCTTCCCGCCGCTGGCCGCGTCGGAATGGGTGCTCGGTGACGAGAAGATCTTGACCCACATCCTGCTGCATGGCGTCGTCGGCGAAATGCAGGTGAGGGGCAACACCTACAACGGCGCGATGCCGGCGTGGAATTCGCTCAGTGATGACGAGCTGGCCGCGGTGCTGACCTACATCCGCTCAGATTGGGGCAATCAGGCACCTCCCATCCTGACTGGCACCGTGAAGGCGCAGCGCGAGGCGACCGAATCACGTACCGAGCCTTACCAGGGTGGCAAAGAGCTTGCCGCAGGACCTTGAGGCCACGGCTGGTGACACCGGCCTGTTTAAGACCTTCACGGCGAGCGTCCTGGCGCTGCTGTTCGGTCTGGGCGGCCTGCTGTATGCCACCGAAGGCGGGCGGGCCTACACCACCGAAACGCTGCGCCGCACTGCCGTTGACCGAGCGCCGCAGTCGATTCCCGACTTGCAATTGGTCGACGACAGCGGGAGACACCTTGGCCTGCATGCGATGCTGGCAGGCGATGGTCGCGTTCGCATCGTCGACTTCATCTACACCCGCTGTCAGACCGTGTGCACTTCGCTCGCCTCAGTGACTCAACGCCTGCAGGCCGACATCCTGGCGCAGCAACTGGAGCGTCGTGTCGCGGTGCTGTCGATCAGCTTCGATCCCGAGGCTGACGATCCGCCCGCCTTGAAGGCCTATGCCGACCGGCTGCGCATGGACCGCAGCGCCTGGCAGGTCGTGTCGCTTGCAAAGCCTGCCGATCGTCGGCGCCTGCTCGATGCGTTCGGCATCATGGTGGTGCCTGCGCCCTTCGGCGAGTTCGAGCACAACGCGGCCCTGCACATCGTCGATGCCAGCGGTCGGCTCGTGCGCATCGTCGACGCCGAGGCGCCCGGTGAGGCGCTGGCTGCGGCGCTCGCCGTCGGCCGATGAAGGCTCCGGGCGTCGCGCTGCGCAGTGCGCTCGCGCTGACGGTACTCGTGGTGTCGGTCGCGCTGTCGCTGCCACCAGCGCGCCGAATGATCGAGCAAAGCATGGTGTGGCACATGGTGGTGCAGATGCCACTGCTCCTGGGTGCTGGTTGGCTGTTGGCCAGAACCGTGTCGAGCGCGTCGACATGGCGATGGACAGCCGACTGGAATCGCTACGGGTTGACGGGCCTGCTGGCGGCTCAAGTCATCCTGGCGTACTGGATGCTGCCGTCGGCCATCGACCGCGCTGTGGTGTCGCCACAGGCCGACATGCTCAAGGTCATGACGCTGCTGGCCTGTGGCGCCTTGCTGCAGCAGTCGTTCAGGCGCGCGCCGGCCGTGCTTCAGCTCTTCGTGATGGGCTCTGCCGTTCCGATGACGGTCTGGCTCGGCGCCTACTTCGCGACCACCGATCGGCGTTTGTGCAACGCCTACACGCTTGCCAGCCAATCCGAGGCCGGCATTGGCATTGCCATATGGGGTCTGGCCGTCGCCGCGGTGTGGCTCGCCGTGGCGCTGTGGCAAGCCGCGCAACCAGTGTCGCGAGGGGCACCAACGACGACGAACGCCGGTGCGGATTGATGTCTTCACGCGGCTTTGTCCTACCTGTAACCCCTTCTGTCAGCAAGGGGCCGAGGCCTATCATCGATCAGGCAAAGTGATGGCGGCTGTCACTCACAGGAGAACTGCATGGACAAGCACAACGTTCCCGAGTCTTTCGGTGTCTTCAAGCCAGTCGGACACGTGGTCATTACCTTCCGGACGGCAGCTGACCTGGCGGGAGCGGAAGCGGCGTTGCATGAGCAGGGCTTCGCTGCGTCGGAAATCGTTCGCTACACCCCGACCGAAATGATCAACCAAGTGAACGCTGAAATCGAGCGCGCCAGCCCCCTGGCCGCCATCGGTCAGGACCTCAACCTGATCAAGGCGCACCGCGAGCTCGCCGAGGAAGGCTGCAGCTTCCTGGTGGTGCATGCACCCGAGCAGGCCCATGTCGACAAGGTCATCGCGGTGGCGCACACGTGCAAGGCCGTGGTCGCGCAGCGCTACGGGCGCTTCGTCACCGAAGAGCTGATGGACGGCGATCCCGGCGACAACCAGACCAACGAGTCGCCGGATACCGGACTCGATGAGGCGGTGGTCGCGGGACGCCGCTGAACCCGAACGGTCTGCAGCTTGGGCGCTGCGCTGTGGATATGCTCGGCGCGGAAAAGGAGTTCCATGATGCACCTCCAACGATGGATTGCCGCGGGCCTGATCGGCTGCGTTCAGCTCGCCCAGGCCCACGACCCGGCTGAGCACGCCGGGGTCGTCGGCGAGCCCGGCGACGCCGCGAAACTCAGCCGCACCGTCGAGATCACCATGAACGACGCGATGCGTTTCACACCTGCCAGCATCCCGGTGCAGCGCAACGAAACCATCCGGTTCGTGCTGAAGAACCAGGGCCAGCTCAAGCACGAGATGGTGCTGGGCACGATCAGTGAATTGAAGAAGCACGCGGCTTTGATGATCAAGTATCCCGACATGCAGCACAGCGATCCCAACCAGGTGAGCGTCGAGCCCGGCCAGATGGCGGAGCTGGTCTGGCGCTTCACCCAGGCAGGCACGGTCGACTTTGCCTGCCTGCAACCAGGCCACTACGACGCCGGCATGAAGGGTCAGGTTCAGGTGAGCCAGGGCACGCCTTGAGTGCTGCCGAAGCCGGCTTGGTGACTGCCTCGGTATCGAGAGGCGAACCGTTGAAGGACCCGGTGTGCGGCATGGCGGTGACGCTGGCGTCGCCGCATTCGTACGAGCACGAAGGCCGCGTGTTCTATTTCTGCTGTGCGGGCTGCCAGACCAAGTTCTCTGCCGACCCGGGGCGGTTCCTGCAGCCCACCGTGGTCGAGCCGCCGATCGAAGGCGCCACCTACACCTGCCCGATGCACCCGGAGGTGCGCGAAGACCATCCTGCCGCCTGTCCGAAGTGCGGCATGGCGCTCGAACCCGACATGCCGACGCTGGACGAGGGCGAGAACCCCGAACTGATCGATTTCAGGCGCCGCTTCGTCTGGACGCTGCCACTGACCGCAGCCGTCTTCATCCTGGCGATGGGAGGGCATCGATTCAGCGGACTCAGCCACAGCACCTCGAGCTGGATCCAGCTGCTGCTGACGCTGCCAGTGGTGCTGTGGGCTGGCGCGCCATTCTTTGTGCGAGGCGTGCAGTCGGTTCTGCATCGCAGCCCGAACATGTGGACATTGATCGCCACGGGCACCTCGGCTGCGTTGGCCTACAGCGTGGTAGCGACCGTTGTGCCGGGTCTGATCCCGGCCTCGTTCACCTCGATGGGTCAGGTACCGGTGTACTTCGAAGCGGCCGCGGTGATCATCTCTCTGACCCTGCTGGGCCAGCTGCTCGAGCTGAAGGCGCGCTCGCAGACCGGGGCTGCGATCAAGTCGCTGCTGGGGCTGGCGCCGAAGACCGCGCGTCGCGTCGACATCGATGGCAGCGAAGCCGATATCGCGCTCGCGGAAGTGCACGTCGGTGACATGCTGCGGGTGAGGCCCGGCGAGAAGGTGCCGGTGGATGGCGCGGTGATCGACGGCACCAGCGCCGTCGATGAATCGATGCTCACCGGCGAGCCGATGCCAGTCAGCAAGCGTGCCGGCGACAAGCTGATCGGCGCCACGCTCAACACCACGGGTGCACTGCTGATGAGCGCAGCCAAGGTGGGCTCGCAGACGGTGCTGGCCGGTATCGTGCAGATGGTGGTGCAGGCGCAGCGTTCCAAGGCGCCGATGCAACGCATGGCCGACCGGGTGGCGGGCTATTTCGTTGTCGCCGTGGTCACCATCGCGGCCTTGACCTTCGTCGCCTGGGTGCTGTTCGGCCCCGAGCCGCGCTGGGTCTACGGCCTGATCAATGCGGTGGCCGTGTTGATCATCGCCTGCCCTTGTGCACTGGGGCTTGCCACGCCGATGTCGATCATGGTCGCCACCGGCCGCGCGGCGACGCAGGGCGTGCTGTTTCGCGACGCAGCGGCGATCGAGCGCTTGCGCGATGTCGACACGCTGATCGTCGACAAGACCGGCACGCTCACCGAAGGTCGACCGCGTTTCGAACGCGCCATTGCCGCCGAGGGCTACACCGACGACGAGGTGCTGCGCCTGGCGGCCAGCCTCGACAAGGGCAGCGAACACCCGCTGGCCCGCGCGATCGTGGTCGCTGCGCGCGAACGCAAGCTGCGCCTGGAGAGGGTCGTCGACTTTGATTCCGCCAGCGGCGTCGGCGTCTCGGGCCACGCCGGCACGCGCGCACTGTTGCTGGGCAACAGCACGCTGATGCAACAACGTGGCGTGGTGGTGGATGCACTCGAAGCGCAGGCTGAGGCACTGCGCGCCACTGGCGCGAGCGTGATGTTTCTGGCGGTGGATCGGCAAGCAGCGGGGCTGCTCGCCGTGGCCGACCCGATCAAGGCCAGCACGGCTGAAGCGCTGGCAACGCTGAAGGCCTCGGGCCTGCGGGTGATCATGGCCTCGGGCGATGGTCTGACCACCGCCAGGCAGGTGGCCGCGACGCTCGGCATCGACGAGGTGCACGGTGAAGTCAAGCCGGCGGACAAGCTGGCGCTGGTGAAGCGGCTGCAAGCAGAAGGTCGCGTCGTCGCGATGGCAGGCGACGGCATCAACGATGCACCGGCGCTGGCGCAGGCCGACGTGGGCGTTGCGATGGGAACCGGCACCGACGTGGCGATGAACAGCGCGTCGGTGACGCTGGTCAAGGGCGACCTGCGTGGCATTGCACAGGCCCGCGTGATCTCGCAGCAGACGATCACGAACATGAAGCAGAACCTGGCCTTCGCCTTCGTCTACAACGCGCTCGGCGTCCCGCTGGCCGCTGGCGTGCTCTACCCATTCACCGGCTGGCTGCTGTCCCCGATGCTCGCCGCATTGGCGATGAGCCTGAGCTCGGTTTCGGTCATCTCGAACGCGCTGCGACTGCGGGCCAATCACCCGCGCGAATGATCGACATGGGCCGGCGCCGTTGTGTCATGCAACGCACAGACTGTGGACGCTGACCTGCTTACGGTGCGTCATCGCACTGGAGGGGCCATGCAACATCCACACACTCTGATCGCCGCGCCGGCACTCGCCCCCGGCGCTTACCCGGCACGGCGCCTGGCCACGGGCTGGGCGTCCGTGACCCGAAGACTCCCGGCTGCTGGCAGCACCTTCCCGATCGATGCGCAGTTCATCGACCTGCTCGGATCGTTCCGCGGGTGCGGCGGCCTCGCACGTGCGGAAGAAGCACTGGCCTGGCTGGACGGGGAGGTCGAACAGGGCTTGTCGATGCTGGCCCGCTGGATTGCGCTGCGTCAGGTTGTCAGCTTCGAATGGCAGGCTCAGACCTGGCTGCCGTTGTTCCAGTTCGATCGTCGCGACATGAGCATCCATCCACAGCTGCCACCGATCGTGGCCGAACTCTCCGGGGTGTTCGATGCGTGGGAGCTGGCGCAATGGTTTGCACGGCCGAACTCGACGCTGGATGGGCTGACCCCGGCCGAGGCGTTCCGGGACGACCCCTCAGTGGTGCTGCAGGCCGCGCGCACCGATCGGTTTGCGATCGAGGGCTGATCGGCTGCGCTTGGGTGTCAGGGCGCTGCTGTCCTACAGCCAGCGCCCGAATCGTCCGACGGCAGAGGCGCCCGGCGCGGCGCAGTCTTGGGTTCATCCTCAACGGAGTACCCAGCATGAGCTTTCTGAACACCGGCGACCACACCCGACTCTTCGTCAAGGACTGGGGCGGCGGCCGCCCCGTCATCTTTCTGCACGGCTGGCCCTTGTCTTCTGACAGCTGGGACGACCAGGCGATGCCGATTGCCGACGCCGGCTTCCGCACCATCGCTTACGACCGCCGCGGCTTTGGTCGCTCCTCGCAGCCGTGGGCCGGCTACGACTACGACACGCTTGCCGATGACCTGGCGTCAGTGATCGAGCAGACCGGCGCCAAGGACGCCGTGCTGGTCGGCTTCTCGATGGGCGGGGGCGAGGTCGCGCGCTACATGTCGCGCCATGGCGGCCGTCATGTCTCGAAAGCGGTGCTGGTGTCCTCGGTCGTGCCTTTCATGCTGAAGACAGCCGACAACCCCCAGGGCACCGAACAGAGCGCGTTCGACGACATGGCCGCTGGCATCAAGGAAGACCGTGCGCACTTCTTTTCGGGCTTCGCCAAGGACTTCTATGGCGTGGGCCTGATCTCGAACCCGGTCAGCGCCGAGACGCTGGAATGGACGCGCAGCCTCGCGATGCAAGCGAGCCTCAAGGCCACGCTCGCGTGCGCCCAGGCGTTTTCCTCCACTGACTTCCGGCGCGACCTCGCCGCGTTCAAGGTCCCCACGCTGATCATCCACGGCACCGCTGACAAGACCGTTCCCATCGACGCGGCCGGGCGCGCGGCGGCTGCGGGCATTGCGAACGCGACGCTGGTCGAGTACGACGGCGCGCCGCACGGCCTGTTCGCCACCCACAAGGACCGGCTGACCAGCGACCTGCTCAGCTTCATCCGGAGCGCATGATGAAGATCCACACCCAACCGAATGCCGAGCTGCAAAAGCTCGCAATCCTGATCCAGCCGATGGATGGCGTGGCGATGTTGACGAGCCAGGAGCCCGATGGCGCGCTGGTCAGCCGACCGATGGCGCCGCTGGAAATGGACGACCACGGCGCCATCTGGTTCTTCACCGACCGAAACTCGGCCAAGGTCGAGCAGCTGAACACACTGAACCTGAGTTTCTCGGACGCCGAACGCGGCACCTATGTCTCGCTGTGCGGGCACGGCGACCTGGAGTCCGATCGCAGTCACATCAAACGCCTGTGGTCGCCGCTGGCGCGACCCTGGTTTCCCGATGGCACCGATTCCGAGAATCTCACGCTGCTCAAGTTCACGCCGAGCGCGGCTGAGTACTGGGACGCCGTCGACACGAAGATGGTGCACCTGTTCGCCACCGCGGTGTCGGTGATCGCTGCCCGGCCGATCGGCATGGGCGACCACGGCCGCATCGACCAGCTTTGATGGCTGCACAGGCAGCCCCTGTGCAGCGTCGGTGGGCGATGGCGGTGGCGGCAGCGATCGTGTTGCCGGCCGTGATGGTGGCGATCGGCGAGTGGCTCGCATGGCCGTTCCTGGCGGGGCCATTGGAGCGCGCTCTGTCGTCGTCGCTGGATCGTCGAGTGCGCCTGTCCGCGCCGGCCGATCCCACGTCGGCGAACCCCTCGCCCGCATTCGGCGTCCGCTTTCTGGGCGGCGTGCACATGCAAACTTCGCGGCTCGACATCGCCGCACCGGCATGGAGCTCGGCACCGCACCTGCTGCGGGCACGCGATGTCGATCTGCGTCTGCGTTACATCGATCTATGGCGCGCCTGGCGCGGTGAGCCGTTGCACATTGAGTACCTGCAGGCCAGTGCGCTTGACGCCCAGGTCGAGCGGCTGGCCGATGGTCGCGCCTCCTGGCAGTTCATGCCCGCCGATGCGATGGCCGATGCATCGGCAGCGCCTTGGCGGATGCCGTCGTTCGGCTGGTTGCGTGTGGTCGACGGTGCGATGCGCTTGCGCGACGGCCTGCTCGACATCGATGTCGAATCACGGATGACACTGACCGACCGGCAGCTCAGCACCACCGCCACAGGCCGCTATCGTGCGTTGCCGGTGAAGGTCACCGCGTCGGTGTCGGACCTGTCATTGCAGCCTGCTGCGGGCCTGCCGGAACTGTCTCTGCCGATCACGCTCGACGCGACCATTGGCCGTGCGCGTCTGCGCCTGAACGGGCACACCGAAGACGCCCTGCGCGCGGGCGGCTTCAGCGGCCATTTCGAGCTGAGTGGTCCGTCGGCGGCGGCGGTCGGCGATCCAGTCGGAGTGACCTTGCCGAGCACCGGTGCCTTTCACAGCGTCGGCGTGGTCGTGCGACAGGGCACCGACTGGCGGGTGCGCATCGACGACGCCACCGTCGGTACCAGCCGGCTGAATGGTGCGTTCGTCTACCAGACGGGTGGTGGTGCAGTGCCGCTGCTCGCCGGCCGGCTTGGTGGCAGCCGCTTGTCGCTCGCCGACCTGGGGCCGGTGGTCGGCACCACGCCGATCACCTCCACGGCTGACCCAATGAGCCCGGTGCCGATCGCACCGAAGGCGATGGTCAAGGGCCCGAGCAAGGTGCTTCCCGCGCGGCCGTTCGATCTGGCCGCCTTGCGCGTGATGAACGCCAATGTGCTGATCGATATCGCCGAGGTCGATCTGAACACCACCGCTCTGGAACCGTTGCGCCCCTTGCGCGCGCACCTGCAGCTCACAGGGGGCGTGCTCAGTCTGAGCAACCTCGATGCCCGTACCGCGGATGGGCGTCTGAGCGGCCGACTCGGCTTTGATGGCCGCGGCACGCAGGCACTCTGGGATGCCGATCTGCGCTGGGACGATGTGCGGCTCGAGCGCTGGATTCGCCAGGCGCGCGGCGGCGATGCGCCGCCCTACGTCTCGGGTCGATTGAAGGGCAGCGCTGTGCTCAAGGGCCAGGGGCGGTCAACCGCAGACATCCTGGCCAGTCTCAACGGGCGGGTGCACACTGAGCTGACCGGTGGTGCCGTTTCGCACCTGATGGTCGAAGCGGCTGGCATCGACCTGGCGCAGGCGCTGGGCGTGCTGGTGAAGACGGACGACGCCCTGCCGCTTGGATGCGCAGTGGCCGACCTGGGTATCGCGGCGGGGTCCGTCAGCCCGCGGGTGATGGTGATCGACACGACCGATTCAGCGGTGTGGATTGACGGCTCGCTGTCGCTGGCCGCCGAGTCCCTGGACTTGCGCGCCATCGTCAGCCCGAAGGACTTCAGCCCGCTGACCCTGCGCGCGCCGTTGCATGTGCGCGGAAGCTTCGCCGATCCCGAGGTCTCGCTGGACAAGGCGAAGCTCGGCGGCACCGTGGCTGCATCGCTGTTGCTGGCTTTGCTGAATCCGCTGGCGGCGCTGATCCCGCTGATCGACACAGGGGACAGCGACATCGCGCGGCGCCATGCCGCAGCCTGTCGCGGACTCATGCAGCGGGGGGCGCAGAAATCATGAACGATCCGGCTCGACACACCCGCACCGAATCCGACAGCTTCGGTGCCATCGAGGTTCCTGCTGGCGCCTTGTGGGGTGCGCAAACCGAGCGCAGCCTGCGCTTCTTTGCGATCGGCCAGCAGTGCATGCCGCTGGAAGTGATCCATGCGATCGCCTGGTTCAAGTGGGCCGGCGCGCAGGTCAACGGTGAACTGGGGCTGCTCAGTGCGCCGCGAGCGCAGGCGATCGGCGACGCCGCGCGGCGCGTCGCCGAAGGCGAGTTCGATGCGCAGTTTCCGCTGTCGGTCTGGCAGACCGGCTCGGGCACGCAAAGCCACATGAATGTCAACGAGGTGGTGGCGCATCTGGCCTCGCGCGCGCTGGTCGGCGATGACCTGTCTGCTGCCACGGCCGTGACCATTCACCCGAACGACGATGTGAACCTGGGGCAATCGTCGAACGACGTGTTCCCCAGCGCCATGCACCTCGCGGTGGCGCTCGAGGCGTGCGATCGGCTGTGGCCGGCACTGACCGAGCTTCGCGCCGTCTTGGCGGCCAAGTCGATCGCCTTCGCCGACGTGTTGAAGATCGGCCGCACCCACTTGCAGGATGCAACGCCCGTCTTGCTGGGGCAGGAGTTCGGCGGCTATGAAGCGCAGCTCGCGTTGTGCCAGGCGTCGCTGCGGCAAGCGCTGGTGGCAGTGCACACGCTGGCGATCGGCGGCACGGCGGTGGGCACAGGGCTGAACACGCACCCCGAATTCGGTTCACGCGTGGCTGCCACGCTGGCGCGGCGCTTCGATCTGCCTCTGTCGCAGGCGGACAACCTCTTCGCCGCGATGGCCGGACATGAGGCGCTGGTTGCTTTCCATGGCGCGCTGAAGATGCTGGCGATCGCACTCACCAAGATCGGCAACGACATCCGCCTGATGGGCAGCGGACCGCGCGCCGGGCTGGGTGAATTGCGCCTGCCCGAGAACGAACCTGGCAGTTCGATCATGCCGGGCAAGGTCAACCCGACGCAAGTCGAGGCGCTGACCATGGTCTGCGCCCAGGTGATGGGCCACGACGTCGCAGTCGGCTTCGCCGCGAGTCAGGGGCAGTTCGAGCTCAATGTCTACAAACCCTTGATCGCGTTGAACACGCTGGACAGCCTGCGTCTTCTGGCCGATGCGATGCAAAGCTTCGATCGGCATTGCGTCGCGGGACTGATGGTCAATTCGCCGCGCGTTGATCAGCTGCTGAACGGCTCGCTGATGCTGGTCACCGCCTTGGCGCCGCACATCGGCTACGACCGTGCCGCACAGATTGCGAAGTGCGCGCACGACCACGGCACCACGCTGCGAGAAGCCGCGTTGGCGCTGGGCGCGGTGACGGCCGAGCAGTTCGACGAATGGGTCGATCCGCGCCGGATGCTGGGCCCCCGTTTTCCCGCTGAGCCGATCAATCCCCCGCTGTGTTCGCCAACGCACTGAGCTGAGCGAC
>CANHOE010000009.1 GCA_947462175.1 Burkholderiales bacterium
CGTGCGGCGTTCACCGGGCTTTGGGCGCTTGCGCACGGTATCGGCAAGGCGGGCTACAGCCCCATCGGCGACCAACAAACCAGCCGTGTCGCCGTCGCTGTCCAGGATGTCTTCGTCGGGGAGATTCGTCATTGCGCGTGCACCGCTGGAGGAGCGCTACATCACCAACAAACACTGCAGCGGTTTGATTCTGGCACACACATAGGCGGGCCGATGGCAAGGGTGAACACCGACTCCCCCCCCGGAGCCCCGGAAGTCACCCCGTTGCCGCAAGGGGCGCAGGTAACGCTGCATCCACACGGTACGCATGCCGATGCTGCGCGCCGCGCGCTGGTGCTCCAGCGTGTCCTCGATCAGAGTGCAACGATGCGGCGGAACCTTCAGGCGAGCCGCCATGCAGCGAAACATGCGCGCATCCGGCTTCGGCCGGTGGTGGCCGAACATGGTCATGTCCTCGATGCTGATCACGCCATCGAAACAGCTTGCCAGGCGCAGCGTGTTCAGCACGCGCAGGGCGTAGGCACGCGGTGCGTTGGTGAGGATGAACTTGCGCCCGGGCAGGCGGCGCAGCGCAGCGCGGTCATGCGCGCTGGTGCGCAGGCGAGACTCCAGCCCCGGCAACTGGTGCGTGGCTTCGAGGAAGTGCGCCGCCTTCACGCCGTGGTGGCGCACCAGGCCGAGCATCGTGGCCCCGTAGTGCAGCCAGTAGTGCTGGCGCAGTGAGCCCGCTTCGCCATGGTCCAGACCGAGATGGTCGACGATGTACTGCGTCATCGCCTCGTTGGTCGGGCCGAATGACGCATGACTGGCGTCGTGCAGCGTGTTGTCGAGGTCGAACAGCCAAACCCGACGATTGGATGACATCAGTGCGATCGGATCATCGTGCCGTAGGCCTGCTCGGTCAGCACTTCCAGCAACATGGCGTGCGGCACGCGGCCGTCGATGATGTGCACGGTGTTGACGCCGTTCTTGGCCGCGTCGAGCGCGCTGGCGATCTTCGGCAGCATGCCGCCCGAGATGGTGCCATCAGCAAACAGTTCGTCGATCTCGCGCGCCGTCAGGTTGGTAAGCAGCTTCCCGTTCTTGTCGAGCACACCGGGGATGTTGGTCAGCATGATCAGCTTCTCGGCCTTCAACACTTCGGCCAGCTTGCCGGCGACCACGTCGGCGTTGATGTTGTAGTTCTCGTTGTTGGCACCGAACCCCAGCGGCGAGATCACCGGGATGAATTGATCGTCTTGCAGCGCTTTGACCACGCTGGGGTCGATCGACTCGATCTCGCCGACCTGCCCCACATCGTGCTCCTTGGTCGGGTCTTTCAGGTCCTGCATGCGCAGCTTCCGCGCGCGAATCAGGCCGCCGTCACGCCCGGTCAGCCCGACCGCCTTGCCCCCGGCGACATTGATCAGGCCGACGATGTCTTGCTGAACCTGGCCGGCCAAAACCCATTCGACGACCTCCATCGTCTCGTCGTCGGTCACCCGCATGCCCTGAATGAAAGTGCCCTTCTTGCCGATCTTGGCGAGCGCCTCCTCGATCTGCGGCCCGCCGCCGTGCACCACGACGGGGTTGAGGCCAACCAGCTTGAGCAGCACCACGTCTTCGGCGAAGTCCTGCTGCAACGCCGGGTCGGTCATGGCGTTGCCGCCGTACTTGATGACGATGGTCTTGCCGTGGAACTTGCGGATGTAGGGCAGCGCCTGGGCCAGGATCTCGGCCTTGTCGCGCGCGGCAATGTGAGACAGATCGACCGTCAGCGATGCGCTGTCTGCGGCGGGGACGGGCGTGGGAAGGTTCATCGGTCGGCTTTCGGTGGAACAGGCGGTTGGAACGGGACAGGAAAAATTGTAGGTGGCCGAGTAACCCGCCCAGGCTGATCGCCACAAACCGGCGTTCTGGCAGCCTCCGACCAGGCCCAGCTTTGCCGAATCGGCGTTGGACGTGCGCACAATTTCGGTCTTTGCTATCGCTTCTACCAACACCGAGGCTGGCAATGCAAATCGCATCGAGCAGCGAGCGTTGAACCTGTCAGACCAGCCGCTTGCGAACGCGGATCTGGTCGACCGTTCAGAGGTGATGGAGGTCGCAGCGTTCCAGGTCGGCTCGATGCACGCTCGCCAGGCGCAAACCAGATCGTGCCGGTGATCTGCGCCCGCCAGCAGTTCGGCGTGTTCTACCAGCCACGTCCCAGCGATGGCGTGGTGCTGGTGTTGCGCAATCCGCAGCGGCCCGAGCTGCCGTTGATGGGCTGGCGTGTGGACGATCTGCTGGCCGTCGCCGACATCGATCGCCGCGATCTGCAGGAGTCGCCGCGTGGGCTTCACTCGCTTGCACCCTGGGTACGCGGACTGCTGGCGATGCAGGCGAACACCGCACACGGCAACGTGGCGGTGCTGGTGCAATGGCTGGACGTCGATTGGCTGACCTCACTCGTTCAGCCCGCTGGCGTCAAGGCCGAGAAGAGCGCCCCGTCAGCCGCGGCGTTGGTGACCGTGCGCTGAACCTCGCTGCGCCGGATGCGGCCAGCGCCGCAGCGGGTTCAGTAGGTACGCCCGCCCTTGAACTGGGCATGCGAGCGGCGCGCCAGCGTGGCGCCTTTGGACATGGCAGCAAACGACGCACCGGCGTGCGCATGGCAGATCGCAAGACCCAGCGCATCGGCCGCGTCCTTGCTGGGCAGACCGGGCAACTGAAGCAGCCGCATCACCATCTCCTGCACCTGTTCCTTGCGAGCATGGCCGTGACCGACGATGGCCTTTTTCATCTGCAAGGCGGTGTATTCAGACACGTCCAGCCCGCCAGTCACCAGACCCGTGATCGCTGCGCCGCGGGCCTGCCCCAGCAGCAGCGTTGATTGCGGGTTGACGTTGACGAACACGATCTCGACCGCCGCACAGTTCGGCTGGTAGCGGGTGGTGACCTCACGCACCCCGTCGAAGATGATCTTCAAGCGCGCAGGCAACTCGCCGATGGCGACCGCATCGGTCTTGATCGTGCCGCTGGCGATGTAGTGCAGCTTCGAGCCTTCGGACTCGATGATGCCGAAGCCTGTCACTCTGAGGCCGGGGTCGATGCCGAGGATTCTCATGGGATCGTCATGGCGATCGGCCGCTGTTGTTCTTCTACTGCGTAGGGCGTTTGGCGTGCGCTGCAGCCCGCCGGGTCTCGGCCCGGCACCCGAGTAACTTTCATTTGCTGGCCCAAATGAAAGTCACCAAAGCAAAGGGCCCAAACACCAGCCATTTGGTGACCACGCTTCGGACAAAGGCGGACTGCAACGGCTCCGGCACAAGAACTCCTACCGAGGACCCGACAGGGTCGAGGCGTAGGGATTCCGCATGTTTGAACCTGAGCGAGATCACCACTGAAGTAGTCCGGTTCATGTTCTCGGGCCAGAGCCTTTGAAGTAGGCGTGTAGCCGAAGCGAGCAGGCCAGATGGCTGGTGTTCAAGGGCCTCTTTTGGGTTACTTTTTCTGGCCCCGCAGAAAAAGTGACTCGCCCGCCGGGGCGGAATCCCGGCGCGGTCTCGGCCAGCAATCAGTGCCGAAAGTGCCTCACCCCAGTAAGCACCATCGCAATCCCCCGCTCATCAGCGGCCGCAATCACCTCGTCATCCCGCACCGACCCACCGGGTTGAATCACCGACGTTGCGCCTGCTTCGCAGACCACATCGAGCCCATCGCGGAACGGAAAGAAGGCGTCGCTGGCCACGGCCGAGCCGGCCAGGGTCAGGCCCGCATTGGCAGCCTTGATGCTCGCAATGCGCGCCGAGTCGATGCGGCTCATCTGTCCGGCGCCCACACCCAGCGTCATGCCGCCACCGCAGAACACGATCGCATTGCTCTTCACGTACTTGGCGACCTTCCACGCGAACAACAGGTCGCGCCACTGAGCCTCGGTCGGCTGAACCTTCGTGACGACCTTCAGCTCACTTCGGGTGATCTCGCGGTTGTCGGCGCTCTGGATCAGCAGGCCCGAGCCGATGCGCTTGATGTCCTGCAGATTACGGCCTTGCGACCAGGCGGTAGCGCCGTTGCGATCGACGCCTGCCAGCGGGATCTGCAGCACCCGCATATTGGTTTTGCCGGACAGCACTGCCAGCGCATCAGGCGTGTACGACGGCGCGATCAGGACCTCGACGAACTGCGTCGTGACCCGCTTGGCCGCATCGACGTCGACTTCGATATTGAAGGCGATGATGCCGCCGAAGGCCGAGGTCGGGTCGGTCTTGAAGGCCTGCGCGTAGGCCTCACCGGCGCTGGCGCCCACCGCGACGCCGCAGGGGTTGGCGTGCTTGATGATCACGCAGGCAGCAGGCGCATCGCCAGGGCCGAAGGACTTGACGCATTCCCACGCCGCGTCGGCGTCGGCGATGTTGTTGTACGACAGCTCCTTGCCCTGAAGCTGCGCCGCAGTCACCAGCGAGCCGGGGGCAGGATGCAGGTCGCGATAGAACGCTGCGCTCTGGTGCGGGTTCTCGCCGTAGCGCAGGTCCTGCAGCTTGACGAAGCGGCCATTGCTCTGAGCCGGGTACTCGGCGCGGGAGGGCTCGCCACCGTCGGCCAGCACCAGTGACGACAGGTGATCGCTGATCGCGGCGTCGTAGTTCGAGATGCGATTGAAGGCAGCGACGGCCAGCGCGAAGCGTGTGGCACGCTGCACCGCGCCATGGGCCTGCAGTTCGGCCAGCACGCCGGCGTACTGCGAGGCATCGGTCAGCACGGCCACGTGCTCCCAGTTCTTCGCCGCACTGCGCACCATGGCCGGACCGCCGATGTCGATGTTCTCGATCGCGTCGTCCAGCGTGCAGCCAGGCTTCGCAACCGTGGCCTCAAACGGGTACAGGTTGACGATCAGCAGATCGATGGTGTCGATCTGGTGGGCCGTCAGCGCCGCGCGGTGCTCGGGCAGGTCGCGCCGGGCGAGCAGACCGCCGTGGATCTTCGGGTGCAGCGTCTTGACCCGGCCGTCGAGCATCTCCGGAAAGCCAGTGTGATCGGCCACCTCGGTAACGGGCAGACCGCCATCGGCCAGCAGCTTCGCAGTGCCGCCGGTAGACAGGAGTTGGATGCCCAACGCATGCAGGCCACGAGCGAGCTCGAGAACGCCGGTCTTGTCGGATACGGAAATCAGTGCGTGCATGGCTCAGTCTCGGGTGCGGGGTTCACTTGATCAACTTGTGTTCGACCAGCTTGCGGCGCAAGGTGTTGCGATTGATGCCCAGCCACTCGGCGGCGCGGCTCTGGTTCTGGTCGGCGTGCTTCATCACGACATCGAGCAAGGGGCGTTCGACCACCTTGAGGATCATCTCGTACATCGCCGCCGGCTCGACGCCGTTCAGGTCGGTGAAGTAGCTCTCCAGACCGTCACGGATGCACTCTTCGATCTTCTTCTTGTTGCTCATGCGCTCAAACGGATGAAAGGATGATTGGCAGCGGGCATCGCGGCGGGCCACAAGGCGTGACGATCGGCCAGCGCGTCGAACCAGTCACTGACCGCACGCACCTGCGTGTCGCAGGTCTCAAGCTGGTTCATCTCGCTGCGAAACGCTTCGCCTCCCGGGAGGGCCTTCACCGCCCAGCCGATGTGCTTGCGTGCAGTGCGCACACCAGCAAACTCGCCGTACAGGCTGTAGTGGTCGTGCAAGTGTTCGAGTAGCCAGCGCTTGGCCTGCGTCACCGCGGGCGCGGGCAGGTGCTCTCCGGTGGCCAGAAAGTGCGCGATCTCGCGGAAGATCCATGGCCGACCCTGCGCCGCACGGCCGATCATCAGCGCGTCGGCACCGGTACGCCGCAGCACCTCGCGCGCCTTTTCCGGGCTGTCGATGTCGCCGTTGGCCACCACAGGAATGCGGAGCAAAGCCTTCACTGCCGCGACCGTGTCGTACTCGGCGTCGCCTTTGTAGCCCTGCTCGCGGGTGCGGCCATGCACCGTCACCATGGCGATGCCGGCGGACTCGGCGTCACGTGCGATCGCCAGCGCGTTGCGCTCGGTGTGGCACCAACCGGTGCGCATCTTCAGCGTCACCGGCACGCGCCGGGGTTCGCACGCAGCAACCACGGCTGCGATGATCCGCAACGCCAAGGGTTCGTCCTGCATCAAGGCAGAACCGGCCCAGGTGTTGCACACCTTCTTCGCCGGGCAACCCATGTTGATGTCGATGATCTGCGCGCCGCGATCGATGTTGTAGGCGGCAGCCTCGGCCATCATCTGCGGGTCGGTGCCTGCAATCTGAACCGAGATCGGTGCGACCTCGCCGTCGTGATTTGCGCGACGGCTGGTCTTCAGGCTGTCCCAAAGATCGCGTCGGGAGGTGACCATCTCGCTGACGGCGTACCCGGCGCCAAGACGCTTGCACAGCTGACGGAAGGGACGGTCAGTGACCCCTGCCATCGGTGCGACAAACAGTCCGTTTGTCAACTCGATGTGGCCGATCTTCATGGGTGGGGAGGGGCCGGTCTGCTCAAAAAGGAGGCAGAGTATAGCTGCGCATCCGGTCGCTCAGGCACGGGTTTTCGCGTCTCGATAATCGTGCCGATGCAAATGTGGATCGAATCGCTGCTGGCCTCGCTGATGGCCGCGCTGGCCCTGCCGAGATTCGGGCTCAGCACCCTTTTTGTCGTGTCGTTTGTCTCGGCCACCTTGTTGCCGCTGGGCTCTGAGCCGGCGGTGTTTGGACTGGTCAAGCTGAACCCGGATCTGTTCTGGCCAGCCGTGCTGGTGGCCACCGCGGGGAACACTTTGGGCGGCGCGGTCACCTGGTGGATGGGGCTCGGTGCCGGTCGGGCTTTCCATGCCGTGGCAGAGCGGCGCAAGGCGCACTCAGCGGGTGGCGACGCGGCCGCACCAGCACAGCCCACGCCCACACATCAACGAGCCTCACGCTGGCTGAAGCGCTTCGGTGCGAAAGCCTGCTTGCTGTCGTGGCTGCCGGTGGTCGGTGACCCGCTGTGCGCGGTGGCTGGTTGGCTGGAATTGCCCTTCTGGCCCTGCCTGCTGTACATGGCGATCGGCAAGTTCGCTCGTTATGTGACGATGACAGCGGCGCTGCTGTGGTTCTTCCCGGGAACGGTCTGACGGCATCACGATCACGGCCGTGGCGTGCGGCGTTTCGGCACCCCCGGAGCTGGCACTTTCGTGCCGCGGACTACCGACTTCTTCCGCGCGGGCGCGCGCGCCTTGGGAGTCAGCGCCGCCACCTCAGCGCGCAACTGCTCGATCTGCTCGGTCAGCGCCTGCACATCATCCGCATGGGGCACGCCCAGGCTGGCCAGCGCCTTCGCCACGCGCTGCTCGAAGATGGTTTCCAGCCGGTCCCATTGGCCGGTGGCTTTCGCCGACACCTCCTCGACCTTTTGACCGACTTCGGCCATTCGCTCACCCAGCCGGGCCGACACCGTGCCCAGCCGTTCTTCGGCTGCCGCCTGCGTCCTGCGCTGAAGCGTCACGCCTTCCTGCACCAATGCTTCGAACACGCGGCCGCCCTGCTCCTGCGCCTTCGAGAACGCACCGAGGCCGGCCAGCCATATCTGCTGCGCCGACTCCTTCACGTGGCCGGCCAGGGCGCTGTCGAACAGCCCGGCGGACTGGTCGGGTTGCGAATCGGCGGTGGATGGATTTTTCTTGGCCATGGGTTGCTCCTGTCGTGCTGCTTCGCCACTGTAGTGCCCCGGCCCTCCGAGGCGCATCGGTGACAATCTCCAGCATATGTACGCCCTCTATGAAGACGCCGGGAAATTCCACGCCGGACGCGTGATGTCCGAAGCCGACAGTTCGCTGCAGATCGAGCTGGACTCGGGCAAGCGCGTCAAAGTGAAAGCAGCCAACGTGCTACTGAAATTCGAGAAACCCCAGCCCGCTGAGCTCATCGCCGAGGCGCAGGCACTGGCCCGCGAGATCGACCTTGACCTGGCTTGGGAGTTCGCCCCCGAGCAGGAATTCGGCTTCGCAGATCTGGCCCGCGACTACTTTGATGCCAAGGCCAGCCTGTCCCATCAGGCAGCAGCCCTTTTCCGACTTTTCGAGGCGCCGCATTACTTCCGTCGCCTCGGCAAGGGCAACTTCAAGAAAGCGCCCGAAGAAACTGTCAAGGCCGCGCTGCTCGGCATCGAGCGCAAGAAACAGCTGCTGGCACAGATCGACGCCTGGGCCACAGAGCTGGCGGTGGGCCAGTGTCCACCACCGGTGCGCGAGCAGCTCTACAAGATTCTGTTCAAACCCGACAAGAACGGACCCGAGTACAAGGCCGTGGTCGAAGCGGCGAAGCGCTCGCAGAAGCCGCCGCTCAATCTGCTGACGGCTGCTGGCGCGATCGACTCACCATACCAGTTCCACTGGAAGCGTTTCCTGTTCGAGCACTTCCCGAAGGGCACCGGCTTCCCCGCGCTGGAAGCTCCTGCGATCAAGGAGACGCTGCCGCTGGCAGCCGTGCAGGCTTTCTCCATCGACGATTCGCAGACGACCGAGATCGACGACGCGCTGTCGGTACAGGGCCTGGGGACTGGAACCGTGACCTTCGGTGTGCACATCGCAGCACCCGGCCTCGCAATCGCGCCCGACGGCCCGGTCGACAAGGCCGCGCGCGACCGCTTCTCGACCGTCTACATGCCAGGGCACAAGCTGACGATGCTGCCCGACGAGGTGGTGCAGGCCTACACCCTGATGGCGGGACGTGAGTGCCCGGCGGTCTCGCTCTATGTGACGCTCAACGAGGCCACGCTGGAAATCACCGGCAGCGAGACACGCATCGACCGTGTGCCGATCATCGCCAATCTGCGGCACGACCAGCTCGATGGCGTGATCACCGAGGCATCACTGAGCGGTGAAGCACCGGCCAACTACGCCTTTGCTGCCGAGTTGGCCTTCGCGCACAGGCTGGCGCGGCACTTGAAGGCGGCCCGCGAAGTGGTGCGCGGCAAACCGGAAAACTTCAACCGACCAGACTACAACTTCAGGCTGGAGGGCAAAGCCGGCGACGAGCCACGTGGTGACGAGCGCGTTCTCATCACCACACGCACTCGGGGGTCAGCGCTGGACCTGATCGTCGCCGAGGCGATGATCCTGGCCAACAGCACCTGGGGTGGCTGGATCGCCGAGCTTGGGGTGCCCGGCATCTACCGCAGCCAGGCCAGCATGGCGCCGGGCGTGAAGGTGCGCATGGGCACGAGGCCGGCGCCGCATGCCGGCATGGGTGTAGCGCAGTACACCTGGGCCACATCACCACTGCGCCGCTATGTCGACCTCGTCAATCAGTGGCAGATCATTGCCTGCGCCAAACACGGGCGAACCGCGGCGCTGGTCGCGCCATTCCGACACAAGGACACTGCGCTGTTCGCGATCATCTCGGGGTTCGAAGCGGCCTACAGCGCCTACAACGGCTTCCAGTCAGCGATCGAGCGCTACTGGACGCTGAAGTACCTGGAGCAGGAGGGCATCACCGAGCTCGACGCGGCCGTCATGAAGGACGGGCTGGTGCGCTCCGACACGTTGCCGCTGGTGTTCCGCGCGTTGGGCGCCGAGTCGTTGCCTCGCAACGCGCGGGTGCGGGTCCGCGTCACTGGCAGCGACCTGTTGACCTTGGATCTGCACGCGAACGTGATCGCCCGGATCGACGACCCTGCGACAGCCTCCGATGACGCGCCAGAGGTCGACGACCCGGCAGATGGCAGCGCGGAGAGCGCCGGCCCACTGACATTGGCGATCGACATGCAGGACGCGGCGGCCGACGGCCAGGCCATCGCCGTGGCGGAAACGTCCTGAGCGGCTGCGGCCGCGATCCACACGATGCTGGTCAAGCTGTCGGCCCTGCAGATCGCACTGATCGTCTCGGCGACAGTCCACGGGGTGCTGCTGTCGGTGCGCTTTGTGGCGCCCGAGAGCTTCAACCGGATCTTCGAGGACACGCCGTTGGAGGTGGTGCTGGTCAACTCGCGCACTGCGGCGGCGCCGGACCAAGCGCAGGCGATCGCGCAGGCCACGCTGGCCGGTGGCGGCGATGCCGATCGCGGCCGCGCCACGTCACCGCTGCTGCCGTCACCGCAGCCTGAAGTCGGCGATGCGCAGGATGAGTCGCGCAAACAGATCGAGCAGTTGCAGGAAACCCAGCGGCAGCTGCTGACCCAGGTCAGACGGGAGCTGGCGACTCTGCCTGAGCCCCGGGACCGCGCCGACGAGGGCTCTCCCGAGGAGCGGGCGCAGGAAGAGCGGCGGCGCCGTCTGGTGCAGTTGCTGGCTGAAATCGAGAAGCGCGTCAACGAGACGAATGCCCGACCCAAGAAGCGCTACATCAGCCCGGCCACCAAGGAGGCAGCGTATGCGCAGTACTACGACCAGCTGCGGCGCAAGATCGAGGAGCGTGGTACTCACAGTTTTCCTGAGCAGGGCGGCCAGAAGTTGTACGGCGAGCTGACGATGAACCTGACGATCGATGCCGCTGGCAATGTGGTGGAAACGGAGATCGTGCGGGCCTCGAGTTCACGCGTTCTTGACCGGCAGGCGATTGCGATCGTTCAGGCTGCCGCCCCGTTCGGGCCGTTCAACGCGAAGATGCGCGCGCAGGCAGATCAGCTGGTCGTCACCTCTCGCTTCCGCTTCACACGGGAAGAGGGCCTCGAGGCCACCACGCTCGGGCCGGCACGATGAGTCTGCCGACTTCCGTCGACCACTACCTGGTGGCGGGCAATCCCGTGGCGCACAGCCAGTCGCCGTTCATCCATGCGATGTTCGCCCAGGCCACCGGGGAGGCGCTGCGCTATGGCCGGCTGCTGTGCCCGATCGACAGCGACGGCGGTTTTGCCCGGCTGGTGCGCGCGTTCGCCGCGTCAAGAGGCGGTGCGGTTGGCGAGTTCGACGCAGCGACCCCGGGACCTTTCAGCGGACCGGCGTGCGGCTGCAACATCACCGTGCCATTCAAGTTCGAAGCCTTTCAGTTGGCCGCGCGCCATACCGAGCGCGCCGCCTTGGCACAAGCAGCCAACGTGCTGAGTTTCGAGCCCGCGGCCCGCGGGGGCTGGTTGGCTGACAACACCGACGGCGCCGGCCTGGTGCGCGACATCGAGCACAACGCAGCGACACCGCTGGCTGGGCAACGGGTGCTGCTGATCGGTGCTGGCGGCGCCGCAGCAGGTGCGCTCGGGCCCCTGATCGCCGCGCGGCCGGCCGCGCTGGTGCTTTGCAACCGCACAGCAGACAAGGCACGGGCATTGGCCGCTCGGCACCTGGATTGGTCCGCGGCGCATGGGGTCGCGCTGAGCATCGAACCGCTGAACAACCCCGGCGTCTGCTTCGATGTCGTCATCAATGCCAGTGCCACCAGCCTGCAGGCCAGTGCGCCACCGGTGCCGGCTGGCGTGCTGCGCGCAGGTGCATTGGCACTCGACATGATGTACGGCGCCGCGGCCCGCCCCTACCTCGCGTGGGCCGAATCGCATGGTGCGCGCGGGCGTGACGGCCTGGGTATGCTGGTGGAGCAGGCAGCGGAAGCCTTCTTCGTCTGGCGCGGGATGAGGCCGGATACCGCGCCCGTGCTGGCCGCCCTGCAGCAGCGTCTGGCTGATCTGGCGGTAGCCAGAACACCATGAAGCGTCGAGCATCGTCGATTTGGCGCTTCGTCGCGCTGCTTGCGGTGTGTACGCTGGCACTGCAGCTGACGTTCGCGGCACGCATCGCGGTGATGCGATTCGTCGACCCGCAGTCCACCAGCTTCCAGCGCTCGGAGATCTGGCGCCTGCTGGTCGAAAAGCACAGCATCGAATGGAGCCAGCGGTGGGTCGCTGGCACACAGATTTCGCCGAACCTCAAGCGTGCGGTGATTGCTTCCGAAGATGCTGGCTTCGTGGATCACAGCGGCGTCGAATGGGACGCACTGGAAAAAGCCTGGGAGCGCAACCAGAAGGCCGAGGCGCGGGTCGCGAAGATCAATGAACGAGTCGAGCGACAGGCCGCCAGACCCAACGCAGCGCCGACCCCCAAGCCCCTCGTCGAAGCCAAGGTCGTGGGCGGCTCGACCATCACCCAGCAACTCGCAAAGAACCTGTTTCTGGCAGGGGAACGCAGTCTGCCGCGCAAGGCGCAGGAGTTCATCATCGCCTTCATGCTGGAAGCGATATTGAGCAAGGGCCGCATCCTGGACATCTATCTGAACAACGTCGAGTGGGGAGAAGGCCTGTTCGGTGCCGAGGCCGCGGCGCGTCACTACTTTCATGTGTCGGCTGCGCAGTTGTCGTCGATCTCAGCCGCACGGCTGGCCGTGATGCTGCCCGCACCGAAGCGCTTTGAAAAACGGCCCGATTCCGCCTACGTTGCCTCGCGGGCTGCCACCGTCGCCGCGCGCATGGGCGCCGTCGAAGTGCCTTGAGCGGAGTCTGCACGACATGACTTCCTCTTTGACGGCCGAAATCGCCGCCACCGCCGCGAGGCTGGTGGTCGAGGAAGGCATGGAGTACGGGCCGGCCAAGCAGCGCGCCGCACGCGCACTGGGCAAGCACAGCACGCGGTCGGCGGAGATGCCCGACAACACCACGGTCGAAGACGAAGTGCGCGCCTACCTGGATCTGTTCTGCGCCGACACTCAGCCTGCCGAACTGGCGGCGCTGCGCGAGGTGGCCGCCGACTGGATGGAACGACTGGGTGAATTCCGGCCGCATGTGACTGGCGCCGTCTGGCGCGGGACCGCCACGCGCCTGTCCAGCGTTCACCTGCAGCTCTTCTGCGACGATCCGAAGACTGCCGAGATCACGATGCTGAACCAGGGCATCGATTTCGACATCGGGAGCATCAACGGGCCGCGCGGCCTGCCGGTCGATCTGCTGAGCGTCAGCAGCATGAGCCGCGCATTGGGCGAGTCGGTGACGGTGTTTCTGACCGTGCTCGACCACGACGACCTGCGCGGTGGGCTCAAGCCTGACGCCAGCGGAAAAACACAGCGCGGCGATCTGATCGCGCTGCGCCGCCTGATGGAGGCTTCGACATGAAAAGACGTTCGTGGGTACTTGGTGGTGCGGCAATCGCAGCCGGCGCAGCGGGTGCTGGCCTGTCCTGGCAGAAGATGCAGCCGACCGGCGACAGCGGCGGCCGACTGGGACCGGAGTTCTGGTCACAGCGCTTCGAACTGCCAGAAGGTGGCGAACTGGCGCTGGACAGTCTGCGCAACGCCCCACTGCTGCTGAACTTCTGGGCGACCTGGTGCCCACCTTGCGTCAAGGAAATGCCACTGCTCGACGGCTTCTACCGGCAGCACCAAGCCGCCGGTTGGCGCGTGGTGGGCTTGGCCATCGACAGCCCCACACCGGTGCGCGAGTTCCTGGCAAAGCGTCCGGTCGCGTTTCCGATCGGACTGGCTGGACTGGCAGGAACCGACTTGGGCCGCACACTTGGAAACGCCAACGGCTCGCTGCCATTCACGGTGGTGGTGGGCCGTGACGGCACGGTGATCGAGCGCAAGCTGGGGGCCCTGGACGCGACTGACCTGGCACGCTGGGCGGCAGCGGTGCGCATTTGATGCCTTTGGCCGTCGATCGCACAGGCTTCAATAAGCCTTCTTTCGATCGGCACCTTAATTTTGCCCAAACACACGACTACGGCCCTCAACTAGCGTAAAGTCCGGCCGCTGCGTCATTGTGACCAGACTCTTACAGAGCCTGCAGACATTCATCCATGCAAATCCTCGTGCTCCACGGCCCCAACCTGAATTTGTTGGGCACCCGTGAACCTGACGTCTACGGCACGCTGACTTTGGCGCAGATCGATGCAGATCTGCACAAATTAGCGCTGGATGCCGGATCGACACTGCAGTCGTTCCAGAGCAACCACGAAGGTGCGCTGATAGACCGGGTGCAAGCTGCCCGTGACGATGGCACACAGTTCATTCTCATCAATCCGGCTGCGCTGACGCATACCAGTGTGGCACTGCGCGACGCGCTGACAGCCGTGGCAATACCGTTCATCGAAGTGCATCTGTCGAACATCCACCAGCGCGAAGCCTTTCGTCACCATTCCTTTTTTTCGGCCCTGGCCGTCGGCGTGATCTGCGGCCTTGGCGCAGACGGCTATCGGCTGGCACTGACTCACGCCCTGAACCGCGGGACTCGCTGAGCGCGACGCCCATGCCTGGGTCGAAGCGCGCTTCGACCGCACCGGCGCCACCGCTTCATCGCCCAGCTCGCCCACACATCCCAGTCACCTGTTGGAGCCCTCCCGCATGGACCTACGCAAGCTGAAGACACTGATCGATCTGGTGTCCGAATCGAACATCTCTGAACTCGAAATCACCGAGGCCGATGGCAAGGTGCGCATCGTCAAGGCGGATCCGCACGCCAACGTGCCGAGCTACGTGATCGCGCCACCGCCCGCTCGCCCGGTCGCCGCCGACGTGACGCCGCCCCCAGCCCCGATTGCCGCCGAGGTCGTCGCGACGGGTCACACCGTCAAATCACCGATGGTGGGCACGTTCTACCGCTCGTCGAGCCCTGGAGGAAAGCCGCTGGTCGACATCGGCTCCGAGGTCAAGGAAGGCGAATCGGTCTGCATCATCGAAGCGATGAAGATCATGAACGAGATCGAGGTCGACTACTCTGGCCGGATCACGCGCATCCTGTGCGAGAACGGCCAGGCAGTGGAATACGGCCAACCTCTGTTCATCGTCGAGTGATGCAGGCCGTTTGATGTTTAAGAAAATACTGATTGCAAACAGAGGTGAGATCGCCTTGCGGATCCAGCGCGCTTGTCGCGAACTCGGCATCCAATCGGTCGTCGTCTACTCCGAGGCTGACCGCGACGCGAAGTACGTGAAGCTCGCAGACGAGGCCGTGTGCATCGGCCCGGCAGCTTCGAGCCAGAGCTACCTGAACATGCCGGCGATCATCTCGACCGCAGAGGTCACCGACGCCGAGGCGATTCATCCCGGCTATGGTTTCCTCTCCGAGAACGCCGACTTCGCCGAGCGGGTCGAGCGCAGCGGATTCACCTTCATCGGCCCGACCCCCGAATGCATCCGCATGATGGGCGACAAAGTGTCGGCCAAACAGGCCATGATCAAGTCCGGCGTGCCGTGCGTGCCCGGTGGCGAGGGCGCGCTCGGCGACGACCCACGGGAGATCGTCCGCGCCGCTCGTGCCATCGGTTATCCGGTGATCATCAAGGCCGCAGGCGGAGGCGGCGGGCGCGGCATGCGGGTGGTGCACACCGAAGCGGCCCTGCTCCACGCGGTGCAAACCACGCGCAGCGAAGCGGGTGCCGCTTTCGGCAACCCGGCGGTGTACATGGAGAAATTCCTCGAGAACCCGCGCCACATCGAGATCCAGGTGCTCGCCGACCAGCATCGCAACGCGGTGTGGCTGGGCGATCGCGACTGTTCAATGCAGCGCCGCCACCAGAAGATCATCGAGGAAGCGCCTGCCCCGGGCATCCCGCGCCGGATCATTGAGCGCATTGGCGAACGCTGCGCTGCGGCCTGCAAGAAGATCGGTTACCGCGGCGCGGGCACCTTCGAGTTTTTGTACGAGAACGGCGAGTTCTTCTTCATCGAGATGAACACCCGCGTGCAGGTCGAGCATCCGGTGACCGAGCTGGTGACAGGCATCGACATCGTGCAGATGCAGATTCGCGTCGCAGCCATGGAAAAGCTGCCGTTCACGCAGCGGCAGATCGAGTGCCGCGGCCATTCGATCGAATGCCGAATCAACGCCGAAGACCCGTACAAGTTCACCCCGTCGCCCGGCCGCATCACCACCTGGCACCCACCGGGTGGGCCGGGGGTGCGCGTCGATTCGCACGCCTACACCAACTACTACGTGCCGCCGAACTACGACTCGATGATCGGCAAGATCATCGTCCATGGCGACACCCGCGATCAGGCGCTGGCGCGCATGCGCATCGCACTGTCGGAGACAGTGATCGAAGGCATCTCGACCAACATCCCTTTGCACCGCGAGCTGATGGCCGACGCGAAGTTCATCGAGGGCGGCACCAACATCCACTACCTCGAAGGGTGGATGAGCGATCGCAAACAACGCTGACCTGGGCGAGCTGACATGGTCGAGCTGCTGCTGTTGTGCCCGCAGGACGAGGCTGAGGCGGTCTCAGACGCGCTGATGGACGAGCTCGGTGCGCTGTCGGTGTCGGTGGAAGACGCCGACGCGAACACCGACGCCGAGCGTGCGCTGTTCGGTGAGCCGGGCATGCCGGCACCGCGTGGCGGCTGGGACCGCTCCATCGTCAAGGCATTGTTTGATTCCGAAGCAGCGGCACAGGAGGCCAGCGACACGCTGCTGGCACAGGATTGGGCCGCTGCGGTGCAGTTGCAGCGAATCAGCGAACTGGTCGAACAGGACTGGGTTCGACTCACGCAATCGCAGTTCACGCCGGTGCCGGTGACGCCGACATTCTGGGTCGTGCCCAGTTGGCACGAAGCACCGGCCGAAGCACAGAGGGTCATCCGGCTCGACCCCGGCATGGCCTTTGGCACCGGAACCCACCCGACAACGCGGATGTGTTTGCGCTGGATCGCAAATCATGCCGCCGAACGCGCCGTGCACTGGTCGCGCGTGCTCGACTATGGGTGCGGCTCGGGGATCCTGGCGATCGGTGCAGCGTTGCATGGTGCGTTCAACGTCGACGCGGTTGACATTGATCCAGCAGCCGTTCAGGCCACCGTCGAGAACGCGACCGCCAACGGAGTGCACCTGCGTGCAGGCTTGCCCGAACTCGCCTGCGGCGCCTATCCGCTGGTACTGGCCAACATCTTGGCCACGCCACTGAAATTGCTGGCGCCTTTGCTGTGCGGCCATGTGCAGGGCGGTGGCCACCTCGTGCTGGCCGGCATCCTTGATCGGCAGGCTGACGAGTTGATCGAGGCGTATGCCCCGTGGATGATGCTTGAGGTCTGCGATGCGGAAGACGGCTGGATCCTGATGACCGCCCGCCGGTCGGCTTGAGGCATTTTTAGCCGCACGCGTGGCATCATTCCAAGATGAACCTGGCCACCCGTTGCACTGCTTGCGGCACCATGTTCCGGGTGGTCCAGGACCAATTGAAAGTGTCCGAAGGTTGGGTGCGTTGCGGGCGCTGCCAGACGGTGTTCAATGCGCAGGAGAGCCTGTTCGATCTCGACAACGAGGCCCCACCGCCTTGGCAGGCGCAGCAAGAGGTCGCCGACCCCGGCCCCGTTGCAGAGCCAGACAACAACGACCTGGTGGACACTGCGTCGCCCACCCCCGATGGCACCGAGGACGCACAAGCCGCTGCGCTTCCGGACGCTGAGCCTCAGGGGGAGATGCAGAGCGAGCCGATAGCCCCTTCATCGGCGTTGGCTGCGACCGAGGAACCCCAGTATCCTGAGTCCGATGGGCATGCCGGCACCCATGCTGAGGCCGAAGACACGCCGCATGATTCCGCACTGAACCCTGTACCGGCACGTGAACCCGCCCTTGCATCGTTCAGCGAAGGCGATGCCGGGCCGCCCTCCGTGGACACGGAGGCGCCGGCCGAAGTCACGCCCGCTTTCCTGAAGCAAGCCCGGCGCAACGAGCGCTGGCAGCAGCCACCTGTGCGCCGAATGCTGTGGGGCCTTGTCGCTTTGTCGTCACTTCTGCTCGGCGCGCAAGTGATTCATCATTTCCGGCAGGTGATTGCGGCGCAGCATCCCGGCGCGATGCCGTGGCTGCAGCGCTTTTGCGAAGTCACCCGCTGCAGCATCGACACGCTGCAGCGCATTGCCGATGTGAGCATCGAAAACACCGCCCTGACCCAGAGCCAAGTCCCTGCGCCGACACCGGACGATGCCGCATCAGCGCCTGCCCCCGAGGCACCCGCCATGCGCTTGGCCATCACGCTGCGCAACCGTGGTGAGTGGGCCATTGCCATGCCATCGGTCGACTTGAGTCTGACCGGCTCCGATGGCGAACTGGTCGCGCGGCGGTCGCTGTCGCCCGCTGACTTCGGTGTCAGCGATGGGCGGTTGGCACCTGGACTCGACACACCGTTGTCGCTGCGGTTTCAGGTCAGTGGCGGTCGCGTCACCGGCTATACCGTCGAAGTTTTCTATCCCTGATCGCGCTGGCCTGCGTGCCGGTCTGCCTTGTCACCATCCCCTGGAGCACCCATGCCTGCCTTGATCTGCGGCTCTCTCGCCTTCGACACCATCACCACCTTTCCAGGCCGCTTCGCCGAGCAGATCCTGCCCGAACAGGTCCACATCCTGAATGTGTCCTTCCTCGTACCAACCCTGCGGAGGGAGTTCGGCGGTTGCGCCGGCAACATTGCATACACCCTGAGTCGGCTCGGCGGCGAACCGCTGGTGCTGGCGGCCATCGGCAGCGACGGCGGCGAGTACCTGCAGCGATTGCAGTCCTGGGGGGTCAGCACCGAGCACATCACCCGCGTCGAAGACAGCTTCACGGCACAGGCGATCATCATCACCGACAGCAGCAACAACCAGATCACAGCTTTCCATCCGGGGGCGATGCAGTCAGCACAGCAAGCGCCCGTGCCAACACGCAGCGACATTCGCATCGCGATCATCGCGCCCGACGGACGCGACGCCATGCTCGAGCACGCCACGCAGCTGTCGGCAGCGGGCATCCCTTTCGTCTTTGATCCCGGCCAAGGCCTGCCGATGTTTGATGGCGTCGAGCTCAAACGCTTCGTGTCCCAGGCGCGCTGGGTCGCAGTCAATGACTACGAGGCGCGCATGCTGTGCGATCGCACAGGTCAGAGTCTCGAATCACTGTCGAGCTCGCACCTCGCAGGCGTCGTCGTCACGCTGGGCGCAGACGGCTGCGATGTCTGGGAGCAAGGCCAGCGCACCCATGTGGCTGGCGTCGCGGCCACCGAGGTGGTGGATCCGACCGGCTGTGGAGACGCCTTCCGCGGTGCGCTACTTTTCGGGCTGGAGCGAGGCTGGTCTCTGCGCCGCTGTGTCGAACTGGGCAACCAGATCGGCGCCCTGAAGATCGCTTGTCGTGGTGGACAGAACCATGTCATCGATCGTGCGTCGCTTGGACTTTGAGCGATCAGGCGTGACGTTCTGGGCATGAAAAACCCGGCCGAAGCCGGGTTGATTTGACGATGAAAGTCCGCATCGTGCGGACCTTCGCATCAAGGCTTGGTGCCTGTCGGAAACGGCCACGCAGCCTGGGGGCTGAGTGAGGTTTTCGCAGCGGGTGCGGCCGGTTTGGCCGCCGCAGGGGCTGGGGTAGCGGGCGCCTTCTTCGCAGCAGCCTTCTTAGCAGGTGCCTTGGGAGCAGCCTTCTTCGCAGGTGCAGCGGCCTTCTTGGCAACCTTCTTAGGCGCTGCTGCCTTCTTCGCAGGTGCTGCCTTCTTCGCAGGTGCTGCCTTCTTCGCAGGCGCTGCCTTCTTCGCAGGTGCTGCCTTCTTCGCAGGCGCTGCCTTCTTCGCAGGTGCTGCCTTCTTCGCAGGTGCTGCCTTCTTCGCAGGTGCTGCCTTCTTCGCAGGCGCTGCCTTCTTCGCAGGTGCTGCCTTCTTCGC
>CANHOE010000010.1 GCA_947462175.1 Burkholderiales bacterium
CACTGGAATCCTCATGCTCATCCGCATCGGCTACGACATCGAGCTCGCGGTCACCGCGCCGACAGCGCTGATCTACCTGCTGCGTGTTCACCCGAGCCGCGAGCACGACCTGCAGGGGCCGGAGAACGTGTATCTGCAGCCGGGGCTGGTCGCCACCGAGTACTTTGACGGATTTGGTAATCGCTGCGGCCGGATCCAGGTGCCGCGGCATGTGTCCATGGTGCGCCTGACAAACCAAGCCATCATCCATGACACCGGCCTGCCCGACGCCGTGCACTGCGATGCTTATCAGCACGCCCCGGAAGAATTGCCGACAGAGGTGCTGCAATTCTTACTGCCCAGCCGCTACTGCGAGGTCGACAGTGATCTGCTGGGTTTCGCCTGGGCGCAGTTCGGGGGCAGCCCGATGGGTTGGGGGCGAGTGCAGGCCATCTGCGATTTCGTGAACCAGCGCATTCGCTTCGACTACAGCCAGGCACGCGCCAACCGCAGTGCGCTGCAAGGCTTCCACGAGCAGACCGGTGTGTGTCGCGACTTCGCGCACCTGGCCGTCACCTTGTGTCGCTGCATGAACATCCCCGCGCGCTATGCGACCGGCTACCTCGGCGACATCGGCATCCCACCGGTTCGCTATCCGATGGACTTCAGTGCCTGGTTCGAGGTGTATCTGGGCGGCGCGTGGCACAGCTTCGACGCGCGTCACAACACGCCGCGCATCGGCCGGGTGGTGATGGCTTACGGGCGCGATGCGGGCGATGTGCCGATCACGATGACTTTCGGGCCGAATGCACTGACGCGCTTCGAAGTGACGACTGACGAAGCCTTTTGAGCACCGCGTCTGCCGAATCTGCATGACCTACTGCGTCGCTGTGAAGCTGGAACAGGGGTTGATCTTTGCCTCCGATTCGCGCACCCATGCCGGCGTCGATAACTACGCCACTTTCTGCAAGATGACGGTGTTCGAGCGTGTGGGCGACCGGGTGATCGTGATGCTCAGTTCGGGCGGTCTGGCTGGCACGCAGGCCGTGATCAGCGTGCTGCGACAGCGCATCGATGCGGGCGTCGAGAACCTGTTCAATGCGCCCTCGATGTTCGAAGTCGCCAATCGCGTGGCCGATGCGATGCGCCACATCGACCGCCGTGACACGCCGCACATGGGCGACCGCCCGTTCAACGCATCGTTCATTCTGGGTGGGCAGATCAAGGGTCGACCGATGCAGCTGTTCCGCATCTACGCCGAGGGCAATTTCATCGAGGCGGGTACCGAAACGCCGTTCCTGCAGACCGGCGAGGCCAAGTACGGCAAGCCGATCATCGACCGTGTCATCACCCCGTCGACCAGCCTGGCCGACGGCATCAAGTGCCTGCTGATCTCGTTCGATTCGACGCTGCGCAGCAACCTGTCGGTCGGCATGCCGATCGATCTGCTCTGCTACGAACGCGACAGTCTGCGAGCCAACCTGCGGCATCGCTTCGAGGCGGGCGACGCGCACTTCAACGCGATCCGCGAGCAGTGGAACGCCGGCACGCGGCGGGTTTTCAAGGAACTGCCCGAGCTGCGCTGGTCGGCATAGCCGTCGCGTGTTACCGGCCGGCGTTGCTGCTGGCCTTGACCAGCGATAACCGTGCCGAGCTCTGCATCGGCGCATAGCAAAGGCCGGCGTCTGCGCATCCCTGGCTGGTCACGGTGAGTCTGAATGCAGCAGTCTCGGATTCGATCGGGAGTCGGATCACGACGCGGCCGCGGTGGGTTTCGAGGCTCTTGCCAAAGTTCTCATCGAACATGAACTGACCTGGCGGGATCACCGGCTTGCCAAGCTTCACTTCCGCGGGGGCTGCAGCGAAGGCAAAACGTTCGCGGTACAGGTAATGGCCGTCGGCCACGTTGAAGACAACCTCGACGTGGTGAGCATCGATCGTGCGGGCCTCGAAGCGAAACGCCTGCTCTGGCGGCAGAAATTCGTCAGCGGCCATGGCCACCGTGCCGCAAAAGCCCTGCGAGACCAGCAGCAGCACAGAGAGGTGTCGAAGCAGGAAAGTGGTCATGGGTCAGGATCGGGTGTCGAAGATCAATTGCCTGGCCTTTGCAGCAGCCACAGCTCCCTTGCGCTCTGCGATGTCGGCGACCACGCGGTCAGCGACTGGCAAGAGCGCTGTCACGTCGGCAGCTTTTTCCACGGCCAGCATCAGGCGGAATCCACGCAGCCCGAGATCGCTGGAAATCAGGTGCGTCAGACGCGACGTGAGTTGCGCATAGCTGGGGGTCGGATGCTCTTCGATCAGCACATCCAACTCGGTGGATGCGGTGCCCAATGTCGCAGATGCAGTTGCGGGCCGCTTGCCCATCGCAGAGGTCGCCGAAACTTCACCGCGCAGCTGGGTGATCAATCCCAGCCTCGCCAGCAGGTCGAAGTCTTCCGGGGTGCTGCCGCCCACGCTCTGAAGCAGCGCATCTTGAGAGCGATGGCCATCAATCAACAGCAGCAGGTTACGTCGCACCCGCTCGGGGACCCGTGCGCGCGCGCTGATCTCGGCGCGGCCGATGTCGGTCTTGATCCAGATCATGTTCATCTCCGCTGACTCGACACGCAAGCGTTGTGCGCCTGTTCGTCATGCGTCAGGCATGACCCTTTGAGCGTCGTCGCACCGCAATATCGGCCGGCAAGCTGCTACCGACAGGCCGGATGCACCTGCGATGGAAACGGGATGTAAGCCTCAGGTCGTCCGGTGGCGTCTGCGGCGCTTGATCGCGTGCGCCGCACGGGCCACCACTTGTGCTGCTGCACCACGCAAGTCAGGCGACGGGCCGCCCGATCGAATCGAATTCGACGGTGTTGCCACCCATCGATCCAATGCCGCGATCGCACTGAACGCCGAAGCCATGGCGATGAACAGCCCCACACCGCCGATGGCACAAAGCACCAGGAGAACGCCGTGCTCCCAGGGATGGGTCAGTGCGGCGAACCCAACCGCTGCCATCATCGCCAGCAACAGCGCGCGACGTCGGCCGGTCGGCCCGAACATCGAGCCGAGTGCCGTGCCGTAACCCAGCAGGAAAACTGCGGCCAGCAGGTGCTGTTCCAGTGTGAGTTGATGCAGGGTCTTGTCGAGTTCGCTCATGGCTGAATGCTCCTTGGCGTGGGTAGCGCGATTGCGCGCTATGGTCGCTCATCGCAAGTAGTTACTGCGGGTGGCCACTGAGCCTGTGAAGCCGATCACGTCGACCTGTTGCTGGTTACCGAATGCACGTAGCGTAGGGTACCGGCGATTGAGTTCAAGCACATGAATCAGGGAGATTCCGCAGGGACAGTTAGTTTGCAGCAGCGGGCAACTGGCGCGCCTGCGCGAGGTGCAGCGCTAGACCCGTCACATCGGCCAGGGTTGCTGCGCTGGCCGCAATTGCTCCCAGGCGTGAGCCAACTGAAGCACCCCGAGATCGTCGAAGCGCCGCCCGGCGATCTGCAGGCCGATTGGCAGCCCACTGGCGGTGTACCCGGCATTGATACTGGCCGCTGGCTGCTCGCTCATGTTGAAGGGCAGGGTGTAGGCGATGTGCTCGAACGGCCGTGCGGGGTCGTTGGTGGGGCAGGGCAGGTCGGCGGCAAATGCCGGTATCGGTGCGACGGGCGAAAGCACGAAATCGAAGGGCTGGCAGGCGGCCACCGTCGCCGCGCGCATCGCCAGCGTCTGGTGATAGTTGCGCAGGACCTCGGCTCCGCTGAGGTTCGCACCGCCCTCGGCCCATGCGACGATGAAGGGCAGCACGCGGCGTTGTTGCTGGGCATCGAAGGCCTGCAGGTCAACCCACGCGCGCGTGCGCCAGAAGCGATCGATGCCGTCGGCCATCTCGCGGTCGACGAAGGGTGCCAGCGGCTCAACGATGGCGCCTGCAGCCTCGAAGGCCTGAGCGGCCGCCGTGATCGCAGCCAAGACCTCTGGCTCGCACGGCAAGCCCCAGCCCGCATCGAGCATCAGGCCGATGCGCAGACCACGCAGATCGCGACCCAGCGACAGCCAGTCGATGCGTTCTGCCGGCAAGCTCATGTGGTCGCGCCAGTCGGGTTGGCTCAGCACCGACATCATCAGCGCTGCATCGCTGACGCTGCGCGTGATCGGGCCGGCGACGCGCGCGGGGTAGGGCGCTCCGATCGGCACGCGCCCATGGCTGGGCTTCAGGCCGAACACGCCGCACCAGCTGGCGGGCAGTCGGATCGATCCGCCGATGTCGGTGCCCACCTGCAGTGGGCCATAGCCTGCCGCGGAAGCCGCAGCCGCACCGGCACTGCTGCCACCGGGGTTTAACCTCAGATCCCAGGGATTGCGCGTCAGTGGGTGGAAGCTCGACATGCCAGAAGAGAGCATGCCGAGGTCGGGCATCGTCGTCTTGCCCAGAATGACCGCTCCAGCCTCGCGCAAGCGCGCTGAAGGCGGCGCATCGGCGGATGCTGGCACCAGTTCGGTCGCAGCACACCCCAGCGGAATGGGCGTGCCGAGTGTGGCGATGTTTTCTTTCACCATGGCCGGCACGCCGTCGAGTGCGCCGATCGGTTCGCCGCGGTACCAGCGGCGTTCTGATGCTTGCGCCGCGATCAGGGCGCTTGCGCCATCGACGGCAAAGGTCGCGTGCAGCGACGGTTCGCATGTTGCGATGTGCGCCAGTACATCGTTCACCACCTCGACAGGGCTCAGCGATCGGCTTCGATAAGCCGCCAGAAGCTCATGGGCGCCAAGCCGATGAAGGGCTGACATGGTTCACTGGGCCCTCGTCGTCTTCCGCGCAACTCAGGTGTAGCGCCCTTCGTTTTCGACCAGGTCGCACCCCTCGATCAGGAAGAGGCCGTCTGGCTGGCGCTCCAGCGTGTAGGTCGCGAGCCATGCTGCACCCTGTGTGTCGGTCATCTGAACCCCCAGCACCACCACGCCGTCGATCAACTGCGGCTTGAGAAATGCCACAGACGCCGGCCTGTAGACCACCGCGTAGCGCCTTCGCACCAGATTGATGAAGTTGTCGGGTGAACCCAGTTGCCTGCGCGCGCCGGGTGACGCCAGCAAGAAAGCCCGCCTCGCATCGTCGGCTGCAAACGCGTCGAGTTGTGCCTGCACCACCGCACGCGCTTTGACCGCCAATGCAGCCGGTACGTCATCGGCAAAGGCCGCAACGCCTGGCAGGCCCAAACTCAGACCAAGACCCCAAAAGATCAATGCGCGACGGTGAATCAGGACGTTGTTCATGGTGACTCCAGAGGCCTGCTTTCAGACAGATCATGCCGCGAACGCAGAGAAAAAACATCTGTTACGTCTTTCCCTGTTTTTCGGATGCGTAAATGCACACGGTCGGTGCATTTCAGTGGTTTTCGACCCCTGAATGCGGGGTGTGTCGACCGCGACTATCGACCCTGAAACTGTTACAAATACAGCCTGACGCTAGGCCGTTGAAACAGCGCAAAGGCGCGACGTGAAGATCGCCCGCACCCCATTTTGATGATGCAATCGACGGCTAGATATCCCCGCCCGCCATCGCCCTTCTCAGGGATCGCCGATCGACGCGACTCTGCGACTGCCGCGATGCGCCGTCGTGGCGACCGCGATCCGGTGGCAGAACTGCAATCCCTGCTGGACAAGTTGCCCTCCTTGGTGCTGCGCCTGCACCGATCTTCGGCGGGCCACTGGGCCGTCCCTTATGCCTGCAGCGCATTCGTTCGTCTGTGCGGCATCTCGATGTCGGTCTTGCGTGTCGATGCTCGCGCTCTGGTCGATTGCGTACACGGCGAGGACCTGCGTCGCATCGAGCGTGACTGGAACCAGGTCACCGCGTCGGCCCAGCCGATCCACGAGCCCGTGCGCCTGCGGCGCCGCCATGGGCTCTGGACCCGCTTCGATGCCAGCGCACTGGCCGATCCGGCACCCGATGGCGGTGTCTACTGGAACGTGCTGCTGCGGCCGCAGACGTCGACCTCGTCCTCGGACGCGGATCTGCAGCAACGCCAGGAGCGCTGGCAGCTGGCCACCGCGGCCGCCGACATCGGCGTGGTCGAGCTGGATGTGGCCGATGGCACCCTGCACCTCGATGCTGTTGCCTCTCGACACCATGGGCTGGCTTCCGAGCCGCATCTGGTGAAGGCGGAGGCTTGGATGGCCCAGGTGGTCGAGGCCGACCGGGCCGCGGCTCGGGCCCTCTGGCTACCAACCACGCTGGCTGAAGACCGAATGCGTCTGTCGCTGGGTGTTGACGCAGGCGCCGAGCGAGGCACACCCACGCTGGAATTCGTGCTTCAGGTGGTGGAGGGCCAGCAGCGGCTGGTCGGTATCTGCACGGATGTCACCCAGCGGCAGACGCTGGATGCCTTGAAGCGCGACAAGCTCGACGCCGAGAAGGCCAGCCGCAGCAAGAGCGAGTTCATGTCACGTGTCAGCCATGAATTGCGCACACCATTGAACGGCATTCTGGGCTTTGCGCAGCTGATGGCACTGGACAGCGAGGCGCCGCTGGCGCCTGCGCAAGCGCAGCGCCTGGAGGTGCTCCGTCATTCCGGCTCGCGGCTGTTGTCTCTGATCGACCAGCTTCTTGAGGTGTCTCGCATCGAGCAGGGGCGCCTGCGCCTGCGTCACCGGGCGATCGACGTGCGGCTGCTGGTCGAACGTTGCGCGGACGAGATGATGCCGCTGGCCGAGCAGCGTGGCATCGAACTGATGGTGCAGATTCCACCCAATGCGCCTCCGGTGCGCGCTGACGCGGATGCGCTGGAGCAGGTGTTGACCAACCTGCTGTCCAACGCCATCAAGTACAACCGGCCGCGGGGTCGCGTTCGGGTGCGTTTCGAGGCTGCCGAACAAGGGGTGTTGACGGTCGATGACACCGGCATCGGGATGACCGAAGACCAGCTCGACAAGCTGTTCGAACCGTTCAACCGTCTCGGCGCCGAGCGCACCGACACCCATGGCAGCGGCCTGGGACTGGCGATCACGCGTAAATTGGTGCGCGCCATGGGCGGCAAGATCGACGTGTTGTCACGCCCGGGCAAGGGGTCGCGCTTTGCCGTGACCTTGCCACTGTCCAAGGCCGGCAAGGTCAAGCCGGCGCAGGACGTGCTGGCCAAGCCCGAGTTCCCGTCCCTGTGGGACAACGGCGTCGAACAAGTGGTGCTCTACGTCGAGGACGACGAAGTCAACACCATCCTGATGGAGCAGATATTCCGCTCTCAGCCCAATTGGCGCCTGTTGACCGCGACAACTGGACCCGAAGGCCTGGAGATTGCCGACCAGCATGCGCTGTCTCTTGTCTTGCTCGATCTGAACCTGCCTGGCTTGTCTGGTTTTGAGGTGCTGGAGCGCTTGCGGTCCCGGGAGCACACGCGGCATCTTCGCTGCATCGCACTCAGCGCCGACGCGCTGCCGCAGCAGATTCAGCAGGCGGTGGCGGCAGGTTTCGACGACTACTGGACAAAGCCCATCGATGTCGCTGTGGTGATCGGCAAGCTGAAGGACGAGTTCCGATTGCTGTCGGAGGCGGGTTGAATCCGGTTGTATCGGTCAAAGTGGTTTCCGATGGTGTCGCCGCGCTGGTAGCCTTGCGAGTGGATTTTTCGCAGCCTCAAGCAGTGATGTTGAGCACTCGAAGTTGGGCGTCAGGTCTTTCCGTCTGGAGTCGCTGCTCAACTTTCTGGTCCCGGTGCCGATTCTTCGATTGCGCAAGGCCTCGTCGGCTTGGTTTGACGGCAGCAGTCATGCAACCCACTCTCACACTGCATAGTCCCGCACAGAAGTCGCTCCGGCCGCCCTTGCGCTGCTGCTTCGTCAGCGCACGCGCGCCGGAGGCTGTGCGGTGACACTAAAGCGCACGCCCTATGCGATCCAAGGCGGGGAGGCAGGCTCCACGCCTTCCAAGCCACGGGCCGTTACGGCACAGTCGACCCCAGGTGGTGCGACAGGTGCCGATGGCAACAGCCCGTCGATTGAGATGTCCCCGCTGATCGAGGGGTTGCTCGACGCCGCGTGGCTGGTCGAGCCGCAGAGCTTGCGCGTGCTGGCGGCCAATGCTCAGGCCGCGACCTTGCTGGGCATCGATGTGTCCGCGCTGTGCCGAACCGATGCGCTGGCCCTTGCGGCGACGCCGCAGGATGTGGCGTTCTGGGAAGCGGCACGCAGCGGCGCGATGGACTCGGCCGACGTACAGACGGTGCTCAGCGATGCCGAGGGCAAGTTGGTGCCGGTGCTGCGCCGTGTCACCCGCATCAACCTCGGTGCATTGGCGGATTCGCACCATGGCGTCTACCTGGTCGTGATGCGCGACCGCGGTCCTGAGTTGCGTGCACACGCTGAGCTGGAGGAGCGCCTGTCGGAATTGCGCGCCACGCTCGACTCCACGACCGATGGCATCCTGGTGCTCGACCTCAATGGCGGCATCGTCAACTTCAACCCCCGTTTCGCAGCCCTCTGGGAGCTGCCTGAGGCCTTGCTGGCCGAACGCGATAACGCAGCTGTTGCCGCCTGGATGCTGCGCCGGGTGGCCGACCCAGTCACCTACAGCAAGCGTTTGCAGGTGTTGGCGGAGTCGCCTTCGCTTGAGGGCACCGACGTCCTGACCTTGCGCAGCGGTAAGGTGTTTGAACGCCGCACGCTGCCGCAACGCACCCGCGGTCAGACCATCGGGCGGGTTTACGCATTTCAAGACGTGACCGAGAGCCGCGAGATACAGCGCCGTTCGCAGCCGCCCTCCAGCAATGACGCGCTGACCGGTCTGCCGAGTCGACAACTGGTGGCCGACCGGATCGACTATGCGCTGGCGCTGGCGCAGCGCGAAGGGATTGCCTTCGCTTTGCTTCACCTGAATCTCGACCGTTTCAAGCCCATCAATGACGCGCTCGGCCCGGCCGCTGGCGACCACCTGCTCATCGAGGTCGCCAAGCGGCTGACGGCGACGATGCGCCAGGTCGACACTGTCTGCCGCCTCGGCGACGACGAGTACCTCATGCTGCTGCATCAAGCCGACATGCAGCGCGCCGAAGGGGCCGCCCGTCGGGTCATCGAGTCCTTGCAGCCACCTTTCGTGATTGACGGGGTGAACCTGACAGTGACCGCCAGCGTTGGCATCGCGCTGTATCCCGGCGATGGCAGCACACCTGAAGAGCTGTTGCAGGCGGCCGATGCGGCGATGGCCGACATGAAGGCGGCCGGTGGCGCGGGATTTCGCTTGCACCATCAGCGCGTCGGTGCCACGGTGGTCACCTTGCGCACCCGCATGAAGCTCGACCTGGCGATGCGCCAGGCACTGGCGTCCGGTCGGTTCCGGCTGCATTACCAGCCTCAGGTCGATCTGAAGAGTGGCGAGATCGTCGGCGCCGAGGCACTGATACGCTGGCGCGATCCTGAGCTGGGCGACGTCTCGCCCACTGAGTTCATCCCGGTCGCCGAGCGCAGCGGCTTCATCGTCGCGATCGGTGCCTGGGTGCTTCAGCAAGCGGTGCAGCAGGCGGCCATCTGGCGTGAGCAGGGCCGCGAGTTGCTGATGTCCATCAATGTGTCTGCGCTGCAATTCCAGCAGGCCGACTTTGTCGACAGCGTGGCTCGCGCGCTGGCCGAAGCCGGGCTCGAGCCCCAGAGGCTTGAACTGGAGCTGACCGAATCCATCTTGGTTCAGGATGCGCAGGAAGCACTGCACCGCCTGCAGGCGCTGGCGGAGCTGGGCGTGAAGCTGGCGATCGACGACTTCGGCACCGGCTACTCCAGCCTCGCCTACCTGAAGCGCTTCCCGATCGGGCGGCTGAAGATCGATCGCAGCTTCATCCAGGGGCTGCCCGACGACGAGGTCGATGTCGGGATCGTCAACGCCATCGTCAACCTCGGCAAGGCGCTGCACCTCGACATGGTGGCCGAAGGTGTCGAGACCGAAGCGCAGCGGCTGTTCATGCTGAAGACGGGCTGCACGCAGTACCAGGGCGGACTGTGCGCGCCAGCGCTCGATGCCTTGTCGTTCGATGCGCTGCTCGATCGCGGCCCCGACTTCGAGCAGGACCTGCCGGACACCGGGGACTGGAACGAAAGCGGTTCCTGAGCGCAGCCGCTCCAAGGAGCGGGCCGTGCCGGTGGATCAGAGGAATCGTTCCAGCAATCGACGCGAGCGCCGGTCCAGCGCTCGCCGATTTCGCACGATGAACTGGATGCCATGACTGTCGGCAATCCACAGTGCCCCGTCGTTCAATCGCCGGATGTCTTCCTCGCCCTTCAGCACGAAGCTGGTGACCCCGCGGTCGGTCTCGACCTGCCAGATGCTGGGGGTCGAAAACGTCGATACCGACACGATGCGCCTTATCACCGGTGTGAACTCGCGGCTGCGCAGTTCCTCGGTGATCAGCTCGCGCAGAGGCGTCGGCAGCTTGTCGAGCGCCTCGACCCAGGCGACCTCGCGGCCATCGCCATCGACCAGCGAGAGCCCCTCGTTCGGCGCCTCGATCGGAAAGGCCCGCACCGGCACCACACCCGTGTGGTGCGTGCCGTCGGCGGTGGTCAGACCCAGCTGGCCATGGGCATCTCTCTGCAATTGAAAGGCCTGAAAGGGCGCCTCGTTCATGTGGGCAACTCGCTGTGACTCGACGCCCCGGCCGCCGTTGTCGACAGGGGGAGCTCGATCGGGTCGCTGTGTGATATCCAATCGTCTGTCGCGGCTTGACGCGCTTGTGCTTCGTGAAGTCGCCAATAGGCGCCGCGCCGGGCCATCAACTCGTCGTGCGGGCCGACCTCGACGATCTGCCCTCGGTCCATCACGACCAGGCGATCCGCCTTGCGCAAGGTAGAAAGCCGGTGCGCGATGGCGATCGTCGTGCGGCCCTGTACCAGGTTGTCGAGCGCATTCTGGATTTCCTTCTCGGTCTCGGTGTCCACCGATGAGGTGGCCTCGTCGAGGATCAGGATGCGCGGATCGATCAACAGAGCGCGCGCGATGCTGATGCGCTGGCGCTCTCCGCCCGAGAGCCCCTGGCCGCGCTCACCGACCAGCGAGTCGTAGCCTTGGGGCAGCCGGAGGATGAATTCATGCGCATGCGCGGCGCGCGCCGCGGCGACGATGTCTGACCGGCTGGCGTCGGGTCGGCCATAGGCGATGTTTTCGGCGATCGTGCCGAAGAACAGGAACGGCTCCTGAAGTACCAGACCGATGTGGCGCCGGTAGTTGGCCACGCCATAACGACGAATGTCGATGCCGTCGACCTTGATAGCGCCGTCCGTCACGTCATAGAAGCGGCAGATCAGGTTGACCAGCGTGCTTTTGCCCGAGCCGCTGTGGCCCACCAGACCGATCATCTCGCCAGGTTGAATCTCGAGCTGCAGACCGCGGATCACCGAGCGGTTGCCGTAGCGAAATCCGATGCCGGCCAGTTCGATGCGGCCCTGTGGCTGTGTCAGCGGCACCGGTGTCGTTGGTTCCGGGACGTTCGACACATGGTCGAGGATGTCGAAGATGCGCTTGGCGCCCGCTGCGGCCTTCTGTGTCACAGAGACGATGCGGCTCATCGAGTCAAGCCGACCGTAGAACCGACCGATGTACGCGATGAAGGCGGTCAGCACGCCCACGGTGATCTCGTGCTTCGATACCTGCCAGATGCCGAAGGCCCAGACCACCAGCAGACCGATCTCGGTCAGCAGCGACACGGTGGGCGTGAACAGCGACCAGGTCTTGTTCAGACGGTCGTTGACCTGCAGGTTGCTCTGGTTGGCTGCCTTGAAGCGCTGCGCTTCCCGGCCCTCCTGCGCAAAGGCCTTGACCACGCGGATGCCCGGAATCGTGTCGGCCAGCACATTGGTGACCTCGGACCAGACCCGGTCGATCTTCTCGAAGCCGGTGCGCAACCGGTCGCGCACGGTGTGGATCATCCAGCCGATGAATGGCAGCGGCAGCAGCGTGACCACCGCCAGCCAGGGATTGATCGAAAACAGGATGATCGCCGTCATCACGATCATCAGCACGTCGGTGGCGAAATCGAGTGCATGTAGAGACAGAAAAACACAGATGCGATCGGTTTCGCTGCCGATGCGTGCCATCAAGTCACCGGTGCGCTTGCCGCCGAAGTAGTCGAGGGACAACTGCAGAAGATGTTCGAAGGTGGCGGTCCGCAGGTCGGCACCGATCCGCTCGCTGACCAGCGCCAGCAGATAGGTCCGCGCCCAGCCCAGGCCCCAGGCCAAAACTGCGGCCAGCAACAGGCCGCCCAGGTACAACGCGACATGCATCGGATCGATCTGCTGGCCGTTCTGGAACGGGATCAGGATGTCGTCCATCAGCGGAATCGCCAGATAGGGGGGCACCAGCGTCGCGGCGGTCGAGGCCAGCGTCAGGGCGAATCCGGCCGCCAGAGGCTTGCGGTAAGGGCGGGCGAAGCGCCACAGCCGCAACAGCACCCAGGTCGAGGGCACCGCCTGCACTTCGCGGTTGCACACTGGGCAGTCCTCGCTGTCGGGCGGCAGCGGCGCCTTGCACGACGGACACGGTGCGGGTTCATCGGCGATCGAATCACCCGCGGACGGGTCGCCCGTCATCAAACGGCGGGCCTGTTGTATTTCAAACAGGGTCACCAGACGCAGCGCGTAGACGTTCTGCGCCAGCGTGAAGCGCCAGAAGGCCAACCGGCCATGGTCGTCGTGAAGTGCCAGCGTGCCGACGCCGCCGTGATCGCTGTGCCGCAGTTGAAGCCGCCTGGCGGTGGGTTCGTCCAGTTGCCAGGCCGTCCATGCCGCTGGGCTGGCGTCTGCCCCGGGCTGACGCGCCAGCAGGCGGCGATCCGTCAGTACCAACTGCCCATCGGCGTAGTGGAGTTGCGGTGACAGGTCAACCAGCAGCGTTCCGAGCGCGTTCTCGTCGGATTCGAGCGGCACATCTCCCGGATTCACGGGGACAGGCAGCGCAGGAGCAGGGTCTTGAATTGGATTGGAATGCTGCATGAGGGGGTTTCGTCGCCGACGGAACGTATGCCATTGCCATCGGACAGCGCCTGCGATTCTCGCCGAGTGGCTCGCCTTGAGAACACCATCTGCAAAACATGACGACATTCGACGACATACGCCTGCTTCGCATCACTTACCTGCGCGGCCCGAACATCTGGACCTACCGCCCCGCGCTCGAGACCTGGCTGGACCTGGGCGAACTGGAAGATCACCCGAGCCATCTGTTACCGGGTTTCAACGAGCGCCTGGTCGCTCTGTTGCCCGCTCTCGTCGAGCACCATTGCGGTGTGGGTGAGCGAGGCGGCTTCCTCGAGCGCCTGCAATCTGGCACCTGGGCTGGTCATGTGCTCGAGCATGTGGTGATTGAGTTGCTGAATCTGGCGGGCATGCCCACGGGCTTCGGCCAGACACGCAGCACCTCGCAGCGTGGCGTCTATCGCATGGTGTTTCGTGCCCGTGATGAGCATGTGGCCCGTGCGGCGCTGGTTGCCGGTCACCGCCTGGTGATGTCGACGATCAACGATGTGCCCTTTGATCTGAGCGCCGCTGTCGAGCAAGTTCGCGAGAAGATCGACGACTGCTACTTCGGCCCCAGCACGGCCAGCATCGTCGCGGCGGCGACCGACCGCGGCATTCCGCACATCCGGCTGAATGCTGGCAATCTGGTGCAACTGGGCCATGGTGCGCGGCAGCGCCGCATCTGGACGGCGGAGACCGAGGACACCAGCGCGATCGCCGAAGGCATCGCCAGTGACAAGGATTTGACCAAGATCTTGTTGAAGTCCTGCGGTGTGCCCGTTCCCGAGGGCGAGGTCGTGTCCAGCGCCGCTGCCGCCTGGGAGGCAGCGCAGGAAATCGGCCTGCCGGTCGTTGTCAAGCCCACCGATGGCAACCACGGTCGCGGCGTCACGCTCGACCTGATGACCCGGGAAGACGTCGAGGCTGCCTACGCGGTAGCCGAGCCGGAGGGCAGCGATGTCATCGTCGAGCGTTACATCCGGGGGCATGAGCACCGCCTGCTGGTGGTGGGCGGCAAGCTCGTTGCCGCGGCGCGTGGCGAGTCGGCCTGCGTCACAGGCGACGGCCGTTCCAGCGTATGCGAACTGATCGACACCCAGATCAACTGCGATCCACGGCGTGGCACGACCGAAGACCACCCGCTCAGCCCGATCGATCTCGCCACCGACGGAGCAGTGATGCTCGATCTGCAGCGCCAGGGCTTGACGCCCACCGATGTGCCGTCTGCCGGTCGCCGTGTGCTGATTCAACGTAACGGCAATGTCTCGATCGACTGCACCGACGAAGTCCACCCGGAAGTGGCGCACCAGGTGGCGCTTGCCGCTCGCGTGGTCGGACTTGACATCGCGGGCATTGACGTCGTGGCGGAGGACATCTCGAAGCCATTGCATGTGCAAGGCGGTGCTGTGGTCGAAGTCAATGCGGGTCCGGGGCTTCTGATGCACCTGAAGCCGGCCGAAGGCATGCCACGCCCGGTCGGGCGAGCCATCGTTGACCACCTTTTCCCGGAGGAGGACAGCGAAGGCAAGAGTGGCCGCATCGACGTCGTCGGCATCGCGGGCTCGGTGGGTACGCACACGATGGCCCGACTGGTGGCCTGGTTGCTGCATCTGAGCGGCCGCCGCGTCGGGGTGGCCTGCCGCGACGGGCTGTTCCTGGGCAGCCGGCAAATCGATCGCAGTGATGGCGCGCGCTGGGAAGCCGGCCACCGACTGTTGATGAATCGCAGTGTCGATGCGGTTGTGATCGAGAACGGCGCCCCGTCGGTGTTGAATGATGGGCTGGCCTACGACCGCTGCCATGTCGGCATGGTCACCGACCTGGCGCTGGCGCCGCACGATGCAGCCGTGCTGGCAACCCACGATGTCTTTGGCTCCGACCAACTGGCCAAGGTGCTTCGCACACAGGTGGATGTGGTCACGGCCAGCGGTGTCGCGGTGCTGAATGCCGCCGACCCGCGCATTGCCGACATGGCTTCGCTGTGCGATGGCGAGGTGATCTTTTATGCCCGTGACGGCGGCCATGAAGCGCTCGTGGCGCATCGCGCCGCAGGTGGTCGTGGTGTTTTCCTTCGCGACGGATGGGCCGTGCTGGCGGCAGGATCGGCGGAAACGGTCTGTGCGAACGTCGACCAAGCCGGCCGACGGTTCGCCGTGCCGGCACATGCGGTGATGCCTGTTGCCGATCCAGCCGAAGTCCTGCTGGCTTCTATCGCGAGCGCGTGGGCACTGGGCATCTCGCCCGAACTGATGGCAGCCGGGATCGAGACTTTTCCGGTAGCGGTCACCACGGGTGTGATCGCGGCAGTTCAAGGCACGACCCAGATGGCGTCGAATTCGCCTGCCGCTGTGCCGGCCGGCACCCCGACCGAGCCGCTGTTGGCTTCGGTCTGATGTAGTTTGCGCCTGACCGATGCGTCGGGCAGAAAGCCTTTTCGATGAACGTCACTCGCGTCCGCGCTTTGCGTGGACCCAACCTCTGGACGCGCCATACCGCCATTGAAGCGGTGGTTTCCTGCACCGCACCCGAGTGCGTGCTGGAAAACATCGCAGGTTTCGAGTCCCGCGTTCGCGCGCTGTTCCCTGCCATCGGCGCTTTGCACGCGTCCAGTCAGCAGCAACCCAAGTCACTGGCCCACGTCCTCGAGTCGGCCACACTGGCCTTGCAGGCGCAGGCCGGCTGCCCGGTGACCTTCAGCCGGACTTCCGCCACGATCGATCCAGGGATTTATCAAGTCGTCGTGGAGTACAGCGAAGAGGCGGTCGGGATACTGGCCTTCGAACTGGGCCAGGCCCTGGTCAAGGCTGCGGTGCACAACCGCGCGTTTGATGTCGATGCGGCCATCAAGCAACTGCGCGCCACCCACGAAGACGTGCGCCTGGGCCCAAGCACCGGCGCCATCGTCGATGCTGCTGCGGCGCGTGGCATTCCCTGGCGGCGATTGACGCAAGGCAGTCTGGTGCAGTTTGGCTGGGGCTCCCGCCAGCGCCGCATCCAGGCCGCCGAACTCGACGCCACCAGCGCGGTGGCCGAATCCATCGCGCAGGACAAGGACCTGACCAAGAAGTTGCTGCTCGCCGCGGGCGTGCCGGTGCCTTACGGTCGGCCTGTGTCGAGTCTGGAAGAGGCTTGGGACGTGGCGCTGGAAATCGGCCTGCCCGTGGTCGTGAAGCCGCAGGACGGCAACCAGGGCAAGGGCGTCACCGTCAACATCGTCGACCGCGAACACCTGGAGATCGCCTACCGTGTGGCCGAAGACATCGGTGAGGTGATGGTCGAGCGCTTCCTGCCGGGCAGTGACTACCGTTTGCTGATCGTCGGTGACCGCATGGTGGCCGCTGCACGGCGTGATCCGCCGCAGGTGCTGGGTGATGGCGAACACACCGTGCGTCAACTGGTCGATCGGGTCAACGCCGACCCGAAGCGCAGCGACGGTCATTCGACCTCGTTGACAAAGATTCGATTCGACGACATCGCAGTGGCTCGCCTGGACGAGCAGGGCTTGACGCCCGAATCAGTGCCCGCCAAGGGCCGCCGCGTCGTGCTTCGGAACAACGCCAACCTGAGCACAGGGGGCACAGCGACAGACGTCACCGACAGCGTCCACCCGGAACTGGCGGCGCGCGCGGTGACAGCGGCCCAGACGGTCGGGCTGCACATCTGCGGTGTCGACGTGGTGTGTGAAAGCGTGCTGCGCCCGATGGAAGAGCAGGGTGGCGGCGTGGTCGAGGTCAATGCGGCCCCCGGTCTGCGCATGCACTTGGCGCCGTCGTATGGCAAGGGGCGGCCGGTCGGCGAGGCGATGGTCGCCAACCTGTATGCGCACGGCGAGGACGGCCGGATTCCGGTGGTGGCCGTCACCGGCACGAACGGCAAGACGACGACAACCAGGCTGATCGCGCACCTCTTCTCGACGAGCGGTTTGCGGGTTGGCATGACCAACACCGACGGCGTGTATGTCGAAGGTCGGCAGATCGACAGCGGCGATTGCAGCGGCCCGAAGAGTGCTCGCAATGTGCTGATGCACCCCGACGTCGACGCGGCAGTGTTCGAGACCGCGCGCGGTGGCGTGCTGCGAGAAGGTCTGGGCTTCGACCGCTGCCAGGTGGCGGTGGTCACCAACATCGGCAGTGGTGACCACCTCGGCCTGAACTACATCACCACCGTCGAAGACCTCGCGGTGCTCAAACGCGTGATCGTGCAGAACGTGGCGCCAACCGGCTATGCGGTGCTCAACGCGACCGATCCGAACGTGGTGGCGATGGCCGCCAACTGCCCGGGCGAAGTCATCTTCTTCGCTGCCGACCGCCAGCACCCGGTCATGGTCACGCACCGTGCACAGGGACACCGCACCGTCTGTGTCGAAGGCGAATGGCTGGTCGCTTCGCAAGGTGCCTGGCGCGAGCGTGTTGCATTGCGGGACGTTCCCTTGACGCGCAACGGCGCGATCCGCTTCCAGGTCGAGAACGTGATGGCTGCAATCGGCGCTGCCTGGGGGGCCGGGTTGGCTTGGGACGTGGTGCGGCGCGGTTTGGCCAGTTTCTCGGGTGACGCCGACAACGTGCCCGGCCGCTTTAATGTGATGAGTTATCGCGGCGCCACCGTCATTGCCGACTACGGCCACAACCCAGACGCCATGCGCGCCCTGGTCTCGGCCGTTGAGGCACTGCCGGCGAAGCGGCGATCGGTGGTGATCAGCGGTGCCGGTGACCGCCGAGACGAGGACATCCGCGAGCAGACGCAGATCCTCGGCAACACCTTCGACGACGTGCTGCTGTACCAGGACGCCTGCCAGCGTGGACGAGCCGACGGCGAGGTGATTCGACTGTTGCGCGAAGGCCTGGAGGGTGCCAAGCGCACGCGGCGCATCGAGGACATCCGCGGCGAGTTCGTCGCCATCGACCGTGCGCTCGACCGCCTGGAGCCAGGCGATCTGTGTCTGGTGCTGGTTGATCAGGTCGATGAGGCGTTGGCCTACTTGTCCAAAAGAGTCGCTGCCGCCTGAGACTGCCGACCACTGCGAAATGGCGATACCCTCGAACGAGGGCCGTCCCCTGATGGATTTTCCTGAGCTGGCGCTCGCCCGAGCATTCGCGCTCACAGATCCGCCAAGCGGGCAAGGGGCGACGCATGAAGTTCGAAGACCGTATCGATGGCGATTACCGCATCTACGCAGGCGCGCTGGACGTCCTGCAGGGCGACGGCTACATCGCGGCAGTGGTGGTCAGCCGTATCGCCTCGCCTTCAGCCAAGGCGCAAGAGGTTTTCCGCGACGAAAGCCTGGCCTGTGGGCATCGTTGGATCAGCGCTGATGAAGCGCTGATGTTCGCGTTGTGCAAGGCGCAAGAGTGGATCGGTCTTCAGCGGCAGCATGCACCTACGCTTGACGACCAGAGGGCCGTGCAGGGCTGAGAGCGCTGCCGAACTGGTTGACAAGAAGCCCGGCCAGCACGCAAGCCACTCCGGCCCACTGCGCGTGGTTCAGGCGCTCCGAGAGGAAGAACGAACCGGCCCCCAAGCCGACCACTGGCACCAGCAATGAGAACGGCGCTATGCGGCCGGCAGGATGACGCTGCAGCAGGCGCATCCACAAGGAGTACCCGACCAGTGTCGCGAGCAGCGACAAGTACCCGACAGCAGCCCATTCGCGTGCGCCCATGGAGGCCAACGAGTGCCAGCTCGCCTCCACGCCGTCCAGTGCGATTGCCATTGCCAGAAACGGCAGCACCGAGACGGCGCTGCTCCAGACGATGAAATGAAATGGATCGATCGGTGCTGCACCGCGCCCCATCAATCGCACCAGCAGATTCGATCCTGCCCAGGACAAGGCAGCAGCCAAGGTCAGCACGAAGCCCAAAAGGGTCATGTCGTGTGGTCCGTTGCCATGGCTCGCAGCAATCAGCGCGAGACCGGCGGCGGCCACCAGCAGCCCTACGCCATGATGAAGTCGGGCTCGTTCGCCGAGAACCGGAACAGCCAGCAGCACGGTGAAAAGCACCTGTGCCTGCAGCACGGTCGACGCCAGTCCCGAAGGCATTCCGAAGTGAAGTGCGGTGAACAGAAGGCCGAACTGACCGAGCCCCTGAAGAAGACCGTAGCTCACGATGAAGCGCCAGGAGGCGCGAGGCTGCGAGACGATCCACAGCAGCGGCAGCGAGGCCATCGCGAAGCGCAAGGCGCCGAGCATCATCGGGCTGACTGCCGCCAACGCCACCTTCATCACGACAAAATTCAGTCCCCAGATGATCACGACGGTGAGCGCGGCAAGCAGGTCTCCCCGTGACAGCCCGGGGTTCATTGCCGGCTC
>CANHOE010000011.1 GCA_947462175.1 Burkholderiales bacterium
CAGCGCGGGGAACAGCACGTCCTGGATCAAGGTCGATTTGCCCGAGCCTGACACACCCGTGACGGTGACCAGATGCTGCAGCGGGAACTCGACGCTCACATTGCGCAGGTTGTGGTCGCGTGCGCCTTCGACGATCAGCTTGGGTGTCGCCGCGGTGACGAGTCGCGTGAAGCCGCTGCCAATGTGCTTGCGCCCGCCGAGGTAGGCGCCGGTCAGCGTGTCGGCGCTGCGGATGGTCTCGGGCGTGCCGTCGAAGACGATCTGCCCGCCGCGTTCGCCGGGGCCCGGACCCATGTCGATCAGCCGGTCGGCAGCCAGCATCACAGCCGGGTCGTGCTCGACGACCACCAGCGTGTTGCCGGCGTCGCGCAGGCGGTGCATCGCCTCGATGATGCGGTTCATGTCGCGCGGGTGCAGGCCGATGCTGGGCTCGTCGAGCACGAACATCGTGTTGACCAGCGAGGTGCCCAGTGCGGTCGTCAGGTTGATGCGCTGCACCTCGCCGCCGCTCAGCGTGCGGCTCTGCCGGTCGAGCGTCAGGTAGCCGAGGCCGACATCGCAAAGGTACTTCAGCCGCGTGCGGACCTCGTCAACGAGCAGCTTCAGCGCATCGTCGAGCATCGTGCTGGGGAGGCTCAGGCCGTCGAAGAAGCGACGGATGCGCTCGATCGGCAACAGCATCAGGTCGTGCACGGTCAGGCCGGGCAGCGCTTCCAGTTGCTCGCGGGACCAGCCCACGCCGTTGGGCAATGAGCGCAGCGCAGGCGCCATCACCGCATCGGCGTCGGCTTTCGTGCCCAGGCGCCACAGCAGCGATTCGGTCTTCAGCCGCGCACCGCCGCAGGTGCCGCAGGTCGTGTAGCTGCGGTACTTCGACAAGAGCACGCGGATATGCATCTTGTAGGCCTTGCTCTCCAGGTACTCGAAGAAACGCTTGACGCCGTACCACTGCTTGTTCCAGTTGCCTTTCCACTGCGGCGAGCCGTGGATGACGAAGTCGCGCTGCGCTTCGTTGAGCTGCGACCACGGTGTGTCGCGCGGGATGCCGGCCTCGCCGGCGTACTTCAGCATGTCCTCGTGCGCGTCTTTCCAGGCCGGTGTCATCAGGGTCTTGACCGCACCCGAGCGAAGCGTCTTTCGGTGGTCCGGGATCACGAGGTCGTAGTCGACGCCAATCACGCGGCCGAAGCCGCGGCAGGTGTCGCAGGCGCCCATGGCCGAGTTGAAGCTGAACAGCGCCGGCTGCGGGTCGGTGTAGCGCAGGTCGCTGTCGGGGCAATGCAGGCCGGTGGAAAAGCGCCAGAGGGCGGGTTCACCCTCTTCAGCCAGCACGTAGACGTTGAGACGACCGCCGCCGCGCTTCAGCGCCATTTCGATCGCCTCGACGGCACGCACCTTTTCCGTGCCCTGTATGCGGAATCGATCGGCCACCACGTCGAGCACACGTATTGCCCCCACGCCTGCGGCTGATGCCGCAGCGCTTCCCCCCGAGGGGGCGCTCGTGCCTTGGGACGGCCCGGCGGCGCTCGGCCGCGACCCGGTCGGCGACTCCACCAGACGTTCGGCCTGCACGCGGGTGAAGCCGCTGGCAGACAGCCACTGCTCGATCTCTTCCGGTGTCGACACCGCCGGCAGTTCGACAGGGAAGGTCAACGCGACCCGGGGATCTTTTTCGGCCGTTCGGACCATCAGCTCCGCGTAGATCGTCTCCGGCGTGTCGTGTCGCACGCGCTGGGCGGTCTGCCGGTCGAACAGGTCGGCGGCACGGGCGTAGAGCAGCTTCAGGTGGTCATTCAACTCGGTCATCGTGCCGACCGTGGACCGCGACGTGCGCACCGGGTTGGTCTGGTCGATCGCGATGGCTGGCGGTACGCCATCGACCCGGTCGACGGCAGGGCGGTCCATGCGGTCGAGGAACTGGCGTGCGTAAGCACTGAAGGTCTCGACGTAGCGCCGCTGACCTTCAGCGTACAGCGTGTCGAACACCAGGCTGGACTTGCCCGAGCCGCTGGGCCCGGTGACCACCGTCATCTCGCCGGTGCAGATGTCGAGGTCCAGGTTTTTCAGGTTGTGCTGGCGGGCGCCGCGGATCCGGATCAGACCCGTGGCAGGGCGTTGGACACCTGAGGACATGGCGGTAATTCCTGGCTGCAAACGCAGCGAAGCGGGGGATTCTAGAAGTCCAGCAGACCAGCCTTCCTGTGTGGGGATCGATGTCGATCGCGGTGCTTGTTACCTTGCTGTTGCACATCCGGCGGGAACGAAGTCCCCGCTGATGGCACAACCTCTACTTCGGGGATTCAACCCTCGCACGGACCGAATCCGAATCAAAGCACATGACCAAGCTGGCTGGTTGTCCCGACGATGGCGCACACGCAAGTGCCGATGCGCGCGATCTGCGCTCGTCGCTCAGCGCCGACGAGGCGGAGCGCAGCAGGCGTCAGGTGTTGCTCAGTGATGGCGTCCATTGGGAACTGAACCTGTTGAGCGGGCGCTGGTGGTGCTCCCCGAGGCTTCAGCAACTGCTGGGCCTGCCCGATGATGCGCCGGCGACGGGTGCGCCTTTCGATCGCTGTATTGCCGAGGACCGACCTCGCGTCGACAAGGCCTGCGCACAGGCCATAGACCAGAGCGGCGGTTTCACGCTGCACCTGAGGTTGACGGACGGCGACGGTCATGTCCGTTGGTGGCATTGCACAGCCCGCGTGCTGGTTGCCTCCAGTGGAGACCCGGGCTACCTGGCCGGTGTGATGCGCGAGGTCCATGCCGAAAGGCAATCGGTTCTGAGCCTGGAAGCCTTGGCCTCGCGCTGCGAACGCGCGATGGAAGCGACATCCGAAGTTCATTTCGAGCACACCGTCGGCGGTGAGGAGTTTTTCATCAGCGACCGAATCTGCACGCTGCTCGGCTATCCGAAAGGCACGCCTGCACCGGCGAGTGAGGTGTACTTCAGCTGGGTTCATCCGGAAGACCGTGGTCTGCTGCAGGCGGAGATCGCCGTCGCCAGCGCAGCACTCGGCGTCTGGGAGTCGGTGTATCGGCTGCGCCATAGAGATGGCGGCTTTCGCTGGGTGCGCGCGCGCGGACGCACTGACGTCGATGCCCAGGGCCTTTTGCGCATGACGGGGATGCTCACCGACACGCACGAGCAGACGCTATTGCGCCGAGACATTGAGCAACAGCGCCAGCACCTCGAAGCGATGGTCGAAGAGCGCACGACACGCCTCGAAACCGCACTGGCCGAAGCGCAGCGCCAACGCGAACAGGCCGAGCGCGCGAACGAATCGAAGTCGATCTTCCTGGCGCACATGAGCCACGAGATCCGAACGCCGCTGAATGGTGTCCTGGGGTTGAATGAACTGGCGTTGCAGGAGGCCACCAGCACCCAGCAAAAGCGCCACCTGAAGCTGGCCTTGCAGTCGGGGCGCAACCTGCTGGGCATCATCAACGATGTGCTGGACTTCTCGCGCCTGTCGGCCGGCATGCTGCCTCCAGTTGAAGAGCCGTTTGACCTGTGTGACACGCTGGCTGAGGCCATGCGGGTGATCATGCCGACGGTCCGCACGAAGAGCCTCGGCCTGATCTACGACCACATCGGTGCGATCAGCCGTGTGATCGGTGACGCGCAACGTGTGCAGCAGATCGTTTCCAACTTGCTGTCGAACGCGGTGAAGTACACCGAGCAGGGGCACATCGAGCTGGTAACGCACGTGCATGAAGTGGCGCCGGGTCAGTGCCTGGCTCGCATCTCGGTGCGCGATACCGGCTGCGGCATGAATCCCGACGTCGCCGCTCGCGTTTTCCAGCCCTTTGTGCAAGGTGACGCCAGCCTTGCGCGTCGCCATGGCGGAACCGGCTTGGGCCTGTCGATTGCCCTCGGCCTCGCAGAGTCGGTTGGCGGTTCGCTGGCGCTGGACAGCACCCCCGGCCGGGGATCGTGTTTCACCCTCGAATTGCCGCTGCGAGTGCAAGCCTGCCACCAACCCGGTACCGGCTGGCCACCGCCGGGCCATGCCTGGTTGCTGCACACCCGTGCGATGCCCGCGCAGGCCATGAAGCGGCGGCTGCAGCGAGTGGGCTGGGACTGCGACATCCTGGGCAGCGTGTCCGAGTTGATCGAACATGCGCGCAGTGCGCATCAAGCGCCCGATCTCCTGCTGCTCAGCGAATCCGCGATTGATCCGGGGGCCGACCTGGCCTTGCTGCGCCGTGTGCTGCCGAACACCAACATCGTGTTGCTGGTCCGACCCGATTGGAACGAGCCGCCCGTCGAAGCGGCCGCGCGGTTGGCGCAGATGCCGCTCATCTTCATGCCCGTCACGCCCGCCGCATTGCTCGAGTTGCTTTGCATGACGGGTCCGCAGACCGACCACATCGTCTCCGGCTACAGCTCGCTGTCGGGCGTGCCAATCCCGGTCGATGCCGATGAGGCCTCGGATGTGCTGGTGGTCGAGGACAACATGGTGAACCAAGTCATCGTCTGCGAAATGATCGAGGTACTCGGCTTGCGCACCCGCCTTGCGGAAGATGGTGACAGCGCCGTGCGAGCCTGCCGCGACCGTCCGCCGGCACTGGTGTTGATGGACCTTCAGATGCCCGGCGTCGATGGGTTGGAAGCGACTCGCCAGCTGCGCGCGATGCAACAGAGGGGAACCTTGCCCTCATTCCCCATCGTTGCGCTGACCGCCCACGCCACACCCCAGGACCGCGACAGTTGCGCGGCCGCGGGCATGGTTGGCTACCTCACCAAGCCAGTGGCGATGGCCGATCTGCGCAATGAGCTTTCACGCTGGCTGCGCAGCCCGTGAACCGATCGGGAGATCGGAAAAGCGGGTTGGCGCTCGACGCGCCGAGGTGCCTTCAAAGGCCGTTATCGGTGTTGGATTCACCCCCCTCATCTGAGGGGGTTGCCTATCCGAATTTCGATTACCTATTGTCACCAATGAAGGCCTACGATCCGCAGGGTGCGTGAGAACATCACGATCTAGATGTTTAGTTGCTCAGTGAATTCACCGCGTTGATGTGTAGGTTTTGTCTGACACCGTTCATACATCTGTTGAGGGTCCCCCACTGTGCTTAGCAACACCATGATCGGCATCCCCTTTGAGGCCCACGTGCCCCTGAGATCGCTGCTGCAGGACGAATCCGAAAACGACGATTTACACCGTTGTGAAGTCGGACGCAGGCTGTACCGGATACGCAGCGCCGACTCTGATGGGCTCCGAAGTTCAGCCAGTGTCCTGGTGAATCGGATGTACGCCACCCGCGGCTACGCCAGCCGACCGCTGCCAGATCAGTCGTTGCCCACCCGCATCACCCTGGTGGCCAGCGACCACGAGTCCACCGTCGCCACGATCACCGTTGGCTTCGATTCTTTCGATGGATTGCATGTAGACACCCTGTTTTCCCAAGAGGTCGATACGCTGAGGCAAGCTGGCCGCCAAGTGTGCGAGTTCACCACCTTGGCGATGGATCAGGTGGTCCGTTCGCGCCGGGTGCTGGCATCCCTGTTCAATGTGGCGTACATCTACGCACACCGTGTGATGGGTTTCGATACGCTGTTGATCGAAGTCAACCCGCGTCATGTCCTGTATTACCAGCGCATGCTGGGCTTTCAGGTCATGGCTCCGCAACGTCACAGCCCGCGAGTCGGTGCTCCTGCTGTCTTGCTCGGTATCAACTTCTCCTACATCCGCGAACAAGGTGAGCGGTTCGCAGGCCTCTCGCGTGCGAGCAACGAGCGATCGCTCTACCCCGACTGGTTTTCTCCCCTGGAAGAAGAAGCCATTCTGCGCCGGCTCACGCGTTCAAAAGCATCAGCAGCGCCTACCTCGCGCCATCGTTACGAGCCTTTGCGCCTGCTTCAGGCCTGAGCGTTGTCGGCGCATTGCGCTACGCTGACAACGAGTTCGATCCCAGTCGATCCTTGTTCACCCGGGCACATTTTTATGTTCCTTGGGTGCGCTGGCGCACAGTGAAGGCGCGGAGTCCTGTCTACCGTGAAGATCCACTTCACGCTCAGGACTTGCCCCATGAATACATCGTTTCCATGCTGTGCCAAAGCGCACGCCCGTCAGGCGCTTGCTGCGGCCGTACTCGGTCTGGGCTGTCTCAGCGCCTGGGCCCTGCCGTCCTTCACGCTGAATCCGCTCGGCGCCAGCTCAGCCCTGAATGGGGGTGCGGTCACGGCAGACAACATCATCGTGTCCGACTATGCCCACGTACTCCTGAATCCGGTGCTGGGTACGTTCACTGAAAGTGGCCTGCTGAGCGTGCAGAGCTTCCAGCTCGGCGGCACGGCTGTCAGCAGTGCTGGACTGAACAGCACCTATGGCCTGTACATCAGCTTCACCGGTGCTGGCATCCAACAGGTTGCCGGTAATCCGCTGACTGGCTTCACCAACGGTTCCTTCACTTCCCTCGACTACAAGCTGTGGGGCTACAACGGACCGGCCGCCAGCTTCGGGTTCGATGCGGCAAGCAATGTGACCACTACCGCGACAGGCGCTGTGGTGCTGGGTTCCGGCTCGCTGCTTCAGGGTAGCGTCAGCACTTCACCGGCGCTGGACGGCACGAAGTTGTCGTTCGTTCCGTCGGCCAACGCCACGGTAACGTTCGCGACTGCCAGCGGCGAAAGCGGCTTCTTCCAGTCCCCCGCTGGCTTTTACAACCTCGCGTTTGCAGCTTTCACCAACACGGTGTCCCAAGTGGAGGTGCTCTCCGCCACCGAGTTCCGCGTCCGTCAGGGCGGTGGGGCGCTCAACTTTGCGGCCACGCCGGTTCCAGAGCCTGAGTCCTATGTCTTGCTGATGGCAGGTCTCGCCGCCGTCGGCCTCGTGGTGAAGCGTCGCAATTCGTAACGAATTGCGACGGCGGCAGTGACCCGCTCCAGGGGTCACTGTCGGTCAGTCGTTGATCTCGTCATTCAAGTCTTCAGAGACGGCCAGCACGCGTGCGTCGTGAACTGCGGTAGCGATCGCTGGCCCGCGCAAGCCCTGGGTGACGGCGCGGGCGGCTGCGGCTCCTGCGTCGACGGCCGCCGCGCGCGCCCGCGCCGCCTGCCATCGAGCGAACGCTGCGACCTGCGAACGCGTCGCGGTGCGGTATTGGGCGCGGGCGATGCACTCGCAGGCCTGCAGCGTCAGTTCGAAGCGTTCGGGCCGGCGCCAGGCGTCGCATCGGTCAAGCAACTGCACCGTTTGCTCGGCGTTCATGCCCGGACCCAGGCGCAGCGTCTCGTACTCGCGCCCCACCAATTCCGCGACCTCCCGACAGTCGGCTGGAACGCGCCAACGTTCACAGAGCCTTTGCAGCGCGCCAGGGGTGACGCTGGCCTTCGCTGCACAAGCGACCGTGCTGAGTGGATGGCCAACGACTGCAAAGCGCGCCGACAGCGGCAGTCCCCGCTCGGCGGCCAGATCGATGGCCTGACGCCACTGGATCGCCACAGACTCTGTGGATGACCACTCCGTGTTGATCTCCGGCAGCAACCGGGCCAGCGCACCGCAGTCGTGCAGCACGTCGAACATGCGCGAAGGCTGCGATTCCATCAGGCCGCGCGACAGTTCCTGCCACACCCTTTCGGCAACCAGCGCGTCGACCTCGCCGGCATTCACCATCTCCTGCATGAGCGACTGCGTCCCGGGCGCGACCACGAAATCTGCAAAGCGCGCTGCGAAACGCGCCGCTCTCAGGATGCGTACCGGATCTTCTGCGAAGGCCGGCGACACATGGCGCAGCAGTCTGGCTTCTAGATCGTGTTGCCCGCCATAGGGGTCGATGACCGCACCGGCTTCGTCCTGCGCCATGGCGTTGATCGTCAGGTCACGGCGCCGGAGGTCTTCCTCCAGCGTGACGCCGGGGTCAGCGTGGAAGACGAAGCCGTGGTACCCAGGGGCGGTCTTGCGCTCGGTGCGGGCGAGCGCGTACTCCTGCTTGGTGACCGGGTGCAAAAACACCGGGAAGTCGCGGCCCACCGGCAGATATCCCGCGGAAAGCATGACTTCGGGCGTCGCGCCCGTGACGACCCAGTCGACGTCGCTGCCGGTACGCCCGAGCAGCGTGTCCCGCACGGCCCCGCCGACTTTCCAAACCTTCATCGATGACCGGTCAGGCAGGCCGCGCCAGTCAGCGACCGTGCGCGCCGGCCCGCAGCGAGTCAAGTCGCGCCGCGCCGGCGCGGTGCTGCAGCACAGGCGCCATGACGCCCTCCATCGCGGCAGGCTGGATACCAAAGGCTTCCAGGCCGGGAAGGTCTCCGCTGAGCACATTCGGCACGCGCATCGAATCGAGGTTGTCGGCGGACATCAGCGGCGCGCCCGGCAGCCAACTCATCACCGCGGCCTGCAGACGGGCAACGCCGTCGGGCAGCGGAATGACCGGACGCTCGCAGCCTGCACAGCGGCCTGCAAACCGAACCAGCTGTTCCAGTGTGTAGATCGTCGGGCCGCCGCATTCGACCGTCTGGCCAATCGACGTCGGCTCGTCGAGCGCGCTGACGATGGCTGCGGCCACATCTTCGACCCACACTGGCTGGAAACGGGCCGTGGCGCCCGCCAGCGGCATCACCGGGGCGACTGTCTGCAGCCGCGCAAACAGGTTGAGGAACTGGTCGTGTTCGCCGAAGATGACCGAAGGCCGCAGCAGTGTCAGGTCCAGCCCCGCAGTGCGCAACACTGCTTCACCCGCGGCCTTCGACCGCAGGTAGTGCGACGGGGCAGTGGCGCTCGCACCCAGCGCACTGACATGCACCATGCGCCTCACGCCACTGACCTGACATGCGGCGGCCAGTTGCCGTGGCAGATCGACATGAGCGCGCTGGAACTCAGCTGGGCTGCCGTGGAGGATCGCGATCAGGTTGATCACTGCATCGCAGCCGGCCAGCAGGCGCACCAGCTCGATTTCGCTGTGCACATCGGATTGAACCAGCTCAATGGTCGGCAGCGTTCGCAGGTGTTGCGCGCGCTGCGGCCGACGGCTCGGCACGATGATGCGGCCGTCGGCACCGCCAGAGCGTTCAACGAGCTTCTCGCAGAGGCTGCGCCCGACGAAGCCACTGCCACCCAAAACCAGAATATTCGACACGGATTGCTCGACCTTGAGTTGCGATGGGGTCATCGAAAGATGAAAAGAGCCCGATTCTGCGCGGTCACGGCATGTCCCTGTCTGCACTGGCCATCGCAGGATCACGCGGGCCGATCGACGCGCCCAGCCTGGCCGACAGCGAGACCTTTTCGTTGCCCAGCAAGGCCGCGTAGTAGGCGGCATTCGACAGCACCTTCTTGACGTAGTCCCGCGTTTCGCTGAACGGAATGTTCTCGGCCCAGGTGGCCGGGTCCAGTGCCGGACCTTCGCGCCAGCGGCGCGAGCGGCTGGGACCGGCGTTGTAGGCCGCGGCGGCCAGCGGCTGCGAGCCGGCGAAATCGTCGAGTACGAGTTTGAGGTAACCGGTGCCCAAGGCCAGATTGAGGTCGCTGTCCGTGATGCGATCGTGGCTGTAGTCCAGGCCGATCTTGCGTGCCGTCCAGCGCGCGGTGGCTGGCATCACTTGCATCAGGCCCGATGCGCCCACGCCGGAGCGTGCGTCGACGATGAATCGGGACTCCTGCCTGATCAGCCCGTAGACATAGGCCGCATCCAGTCCGATGGTCTTGGTGCGCGCCAGCACCTGGTCCCGAAACGGTGTCGGGAATCGCTGCTGCATGTCGACCACATGGCGCGTGCGCTCGCTGGTGTTGATGCAGCGGTCCCAGATCTCTCGGTCGCATGCAAGTTGCGCAGCGGCCAGCAGTTCACGGTCGTTCATGGCTCGCAGGCTGAAATTCCATTCGCGCACACCCTCGCTGCGCAGCCCGATGGCAATCAGCTGCAGCGCACGGGTGAGCCCGGGATCGCGTGCGGCGGTGTCGCGCTCGGTGGCGGTCAATGCCGGTGGGCGTGGCGGCAGCGACACGGTCAGGCCCAGCCTTTCACTGGCCAGCGTGCCGTAGAAGTGCCACTGGCCGGCGATGCTGGCAAGCATCTCGCGCGCCTGTGCTCGCAGTGCGTCTCCATCTTGGGAGTCCACCGCAAGCGCTTGCAGCCCCCGGGCCTTCCAGTACACCCAAGCGGGGTCACGCTGCTCTCCCGGGCTCATCGCGTTGATGCCCTGGATTACCTGCTGCCAGCGGCCGGCGCCCTGGTTGGCGCGCAGCGCGGCGCGCACCTTCCATGCGAAGGTGTCGTCGGACCAGGGGTTGTCCACCGCGTCGTTGGCGTCGACACGATCGGCGCGTTGGAACTGATCGGGTGCGTCGCTCGACAGGCGTTGTGCAGATTGCCTGGCAGTCGCCGCCCAGGCCCAGGCGGCCAAATCGGCGGGCAACGCGCGTTCCCAGCGCTTGGCCAGCGCGTCGGCGGCCGCAACGGGATCGGTGGCGGCCAGCCTCGCCAGCGCCAGCGTCGTCAGCTCGGCATGGCTGCGCCGGGCAGTTCGCGCCTTCTGGGCCAGGAAGCGTGCCGGCGCATCAATCAGGGCCTGCACGGTCTTGTCGGATTTCGAGTCGTTGGTGCCCATTGCGAGAGCGACCGCTTGCACCACTGCGCGCGGGCGGTTGCTGTCCATCGCAAGCCGCGCCTTGCGCCAGGCGTCGGCGGGCTTGAACACGCCGGCAGACAGCAGCGTGCGAGCCAGCAGCGCGCAGCCGTCGTCGGCATCGCGTTGCGCGGCCCATGCGCTGCGCGCTGCGTCGCGCACGTTCAGGCCCGCCAGATGGTCGGTGATCAACGCATAGCAGCTGACTTCGCGATCGTCGTTCAGCTTGAAGCGGGGGAAGTCGACGACGAAATTCGCCCAGTCGCGGCGGCGCCCCAGTTCCAGCAGCCAGTCGTTGCGCAGCCGATCTTCGACATAGCTGCCGCTCCAGCGGAGGTAGAAAGCGTCGAGGTCGGCCTGCTGCAGTTCGGACAGTCGAAGGTTGGCGTCCCAGTAGGCGACCCACATCGACAGAGGATGCTGCGCGGCAGAGGTCGTGTCTCGCAGCGCGGCCAGCCGCACGCGGTCGCGCTTGCGGAAGGCGTCGCGGGCTTCGAGCAGCGGGTCGGTGGCCATGCTTGAAGCCGACACCAGCGATGGCGCCGGTGCCGAGCTGGCGAACGCCACTGTGCTGGCCAGCGCGCCCAGCAGCCCGATCGCCGGCCAGAGCGCACCCAGCCTCCAGCGGCGGCCCTCATCGCCGTGTGCGGTAAAACCGGCCGACATCGGTGACGTCAACTTCCACCCAATCCATCCACTCATGTCCGATACCTCGATCGATTCGATCAGCGCATTCCGCGCGACGCAACGTGCGCGCTTGCTTACCGCGCGCGCAGCGTTGGTGGCCGACGCGGCCCTGCAATTGCAGTTCGCAACCCATCTTATGTCGGTGTTGCGTCAGCTCATGCCTGAAAGACTCGGGATTTACAGCGCAGTTCGATCTGAATTCGATGCCGCAGCAATTTGTGCCGCCGAGCCCGAGCTGGCAGACACACCATTTGCGCTTCCGTTTTCGTCGCTTGAACCCCGTCGGATGGATTTTCGGCACTGGGATCGCCGGCCGCTCACCACCCGAGACGATTGCCGGATCCTGGCGCCCGACGGGCCCGTGGTCGTCCCCGATGTGGTGCTGGCGCCCTGTGTGGGATACACCGCTTCGGGCTGGCGTCTGGGCTACGGTGGCGGCTACTTCGACCGCTGGATGGCAGAGCACCCCCATGTCACCGTGGTTGGCGTCGCCTGGTCGGTGGGTGAGATCGACGAGGCTCTCTGGCATCCGCAGCCGCACGACCGGGCACTCGCCTGCGTGGTGACAGAACGGGGGGTGGTGTGAGCGACCGTTGCCGCCAGCATTCCCACGCTGGCACCTGGGCCGCGCACGCTTCACGTCTGCCTCTTGCACAATCGAGCCATGAGTAAAACCGATGTTTCCGACCCGACTGCCCCTGATGAACGCGCGGCCCAGCGCACGAAACTGATCGCCGCCCGCCAGGCCCTGCCCGACCGCCTCGAGCGCGCAGTGCAGCTGCAAAGCGTGCTGCGTGTGTGGCTGGTGCGACGCGACGAGAAGACCATTGGCGGCTATTGGCCGATCAAGGGCGAGTTCGATCCTCTGCCTGCGCTGTACCGATGGAGCGAAGGCGACGAGGCGCGGCGCATCGGATTGCCGGTAGCCGACAAAACTATCGGCGAACTGAGTTTCCAGGTCTGGTTCCCCGGCTGCCCGATGGAACGTGACGCCTATGACATTCCGAAGCCCAAGGGCACCGAGATCTTCGTGCCTCAGATGGTGCTGATGCCCTGCGTGGGTTACGGCCCGGGAGGTGTGCGCCTGGGTTACGGCGGTGGCTTCTACGACCGCACCCTGGCGGCACTGACGCCGCGCCCGTATACCGTGGGTCTTTGCTACTCCAACGGTTTCCTGCCCTTCCTGCGCGCCCGCGCCGATGATCTGCCGTTGGACGCGCTGCTGACCGACGACGGCGTCGTCTGGGAACGCTGACCGTCTCCTGGAGCTGCACATGGCTGTTGGCTGGCTCACTGCGCTGAAGGTCATTCCCTGGGCCGACGTCATCGAGGCCGCACCAGGGCTGGCAAAGAGCGCCAAGGGGTTTTTCAAGCGAACGCAGGAAGGGACGAATCCCGCTTCCGAAAGCGCTCCGGCGCCCCCTACGACCGCCGCGGAGGGGCTGTCGTTGGCGCAGGCGACGCAGCGCATCGCTGTGCTTGAAGCCCGCCTTGCTCAGACCGCGGAGCGCCAGCAGGCAGCGGCAGCATTGATCGATTCGCTGGCTTCGCAGAACGCCCGCCTGGTCGAGGCCGTCGATGCGCTCGACAAACGCTGCCAGGGGCTCAAGGTCGCGCTCTGCGTTGTCGCCGTGTTGGCGGTGGGCACGCTGATCTGGTTGGCTGCCGTCGCACGCTGAGGCCGGCCACCATGCCGTCGCCAAGCCTGTTTTCAGTGCACGTTGAGCCGCAGGGCCTGCGGTTCGATGCCCTCAGCGGTGTCTCGTTGGTCGAGTCGGCCCGCGAAGCCGGGATCGTGCTGCCCACCTCCTGCCGCAACGGTACCTGCCGAGCCTGTCTGTGCCGCGTGCTCAGCGGCCGTGCGAATCACCTGATCGAATGGCCGGGCCTCAGCGCGGAGGAAAAGCGCGAGGGCTGCATCCTGCCATGCGTGGCCACGCCGGAGTCGGCGCTGCGCATCGAGGTCCCGAAGGCGTTTCTCGCGCCGATTCAGTCGCCGCTGGCGACCTGAGAGATACCGCCCGGTCGATTCACTCGACCTTCAGCTTGGCCAGCGCCGGGTCCGCTGGGTGCGGCTGTAGCTTCAGCTCGCGCAACGCACGCGCCACAAGCGTGGCAATCATCAGGTTGCGGTGTGTTTTCGAGTCGGCTGGTACCACGGTCCACGGTGCCCAACTCGTGCCGGTGGCCGAGATCGCGGCGGCGTACGCGTTCTGGTACGCATCCCATTGCTTGCGAACGGCGAGATCGCCGAGGTTGAATTTCCAATTCTTCGCCGGGTCGTCGATGCGTTCCTGCAGGCGCACCCGCTGTTCGTCCTTCGAGATGTGCAACATGAACTTGAGCACCACGGTGCCGTTCTCGGTCAGAAGCCGCTCGAAGTCGTTGATCTGCGCGTAGCGCTGGGCGGTCTGCTCCTCGGTGATCCAGCCGTTGACCACCGGCACCAGCACGTCTTCGTAGTGGCTGCGGTTGAAGACGACGATCTCGCCGGCTGCCGGCACCCGTTGATGGATGCGCCAGAGGTAGTCGTGTGCCGCCTCTTCTTCGTTCGGCGCCTTCCAGCCGACCGCGTGCACGCCCAGGGGCGTGGTGCTGCTGAACACGCCACGTATCGTGCCGTCCTTGCCGCTCGTGTCGAGGCCCTGCAACACCACCAGCATGCGATGTTTGCGGTTGGCGTAGAGCAGATTCTGCAACTCGTCGATTTCCAGCCCGAGGGCTGTCAACGACGTCTTGTCCTGGGACTTGTCACCACTGGAAAACGGCTTGGTCGCAGGATCGACGCCCTTCAGGTCGAAGGACTTCCCCTTGCCTGCAGTGTTGTGGCGGTAGGCGGTCAGATCAATGTCGCGTTTGTCGGGCGTCGCAGACATGGCATGGACGGCTTGCGAGCCGAGGGAAGCGGCAGGGGTCGATCCAGTGTAGTGCGCTGAGGTGCGAGGGTTTGCCGTCACAATCCCGGCCGATGAAAAGCCTGCCCCGCAACGAGGATCGTTGGTCCAGCGCCTACCTCGGGCGTTCGGGATTCGGAGGGCGTGCGTGAGCTTTCTCGCGGTCGACGTCGGCAACACGCGCCTGAAGTGGGCGCTCTATGACGCGCCGCGCCCCGGCGCGGCGCTGCTGGCGCAAGGCGCCGTGTTCCTGGAAACGGTCGACCAGTTGGCCGATACAGACTGGAAACCGCTGCCGAGCCCGTCGAGCCTGCTGGGCTGTGTGGTGGCCAGCGAGGGCGTCAAGCGGCGCGTGTCGGAACAGATCGAGGACCTGTGGCAGCTGGAGCCGCGCTGGGTGGTTTCGACCGCGCAGGCGGCGGGTGTGCGCAACGGCTATGACCACCCGAACCGGCTTGGCGTCGATCGCTGGGTGGCGCTGATCGCCGCACGCCAGCGGGTCCTGACCGCAGGCCGACCGCGTGCGGCACTGGTGGTGATGGTGGGTACCGCCGTGACCGTCGACGCACTCGACGCCGATGGCCTGTTTGTCGGCGGTCTGATCCTGCCCGGCTTCGGTCTGATGTTGCGCGCACTGGAGATGGGCACGGCCGGGTTGAAGGCGCCGACCGGTGAGGTCGTCGACTTTCCCACGAACACCAGCGATGCGTTGATGAGCGGTGGCGCTCACGCGATTGCCGGCGCCATTGAACGGATGCACCGCCGGCTGCTGGCCCGCGCGGGGCATGCGCCGTTGCTGTTGATGACCGGCGGCGCGGCCGTCAAACTGGCGCCGATCACCGACCTGCCGTTCGAGACGGTCGACACGCTGCTCTTCGAAGGCTTGCTGACGCTGCAATCGCAGCGTGTGGCCAGCTGACGTTCAACGCATGGCGCAGACTTGAAGCCCAGCCCCGCGAGGATCGACCCATGAAGCAACTCCAGGACGCCTACATCGTCGCCGCCACCCGCACACCGGTCGGCCGATCGGGGCGCGGCATGTTCCGCCACATGCGCCCCGATGACCTGCTGGTCGCCGCGATCCAGGGCGCGCTCAAGCAGGTGCCGACGCTGGATGTGAAGGCGATCGAGGATGCGGTCATCGGCTGCGCGATGCCGGAAGGCGAGCAGGGGCTGAACGTGGCGCGCCTCGGGGTGTTACTGGCCGGTTTGCCGAACACCGTGGGCGGCGTGACGATCAATCGCTTTTGCGCCTCGGGGCTGACGGCCATCCAGATGGCGGCCGATCGCATCCGCGTCGGCGAAGCGGACGTGATGATCGCCGGCGGCGTGGAAAGCATGAGCATGGTGTCGATGAGCGGAAACCGGCCGTCGTTCAATCCTGCCGTGTTCCTGCGCGACGAGAACCTCGGCATCGCCTACGGCATGGGCCTGACCGCCGAGAAAGTCGCCGAGCAATGGAAGGTCACACGCGAGGCCCAGGACGAGTTCGCGCTGCAGTCGCACTTGAAGGCGCTGAAGGCGATCGCCGCAGGCGAGTTCGGCGACGAAATCACGCCGGTCGAGGTGACAGAGCGCACACCGAACCTGCAGACCGGTGCGGCGACCGCCACGACGCGCACGGCCACCACTGACGAAGGCCCGCGCGCCGACACCACGCTTGAGGCGCTGGCCAGGTTGCGGCCGGTGTTCGCGGCAAAAGGCAGCGTGACGGCCGGCAACAGCTCGCAGACCAGCGACGGCGCCGCCTGCCTGATTCTGGCCAGCGAGAAGGCGATCAAGGCGCACGGGCTGGCGCCGCTGGCGCGCTTTGTCAGCTTTGCCAACCGCGGCGTGTCACCGGAGATCATGGGCATCGGCCCGATCGAGGCGATTCCGGCGGCGCTGCGCCAGGCGGGTCTGCAAGCAGGCGACTTGGGCTGGATCGAGCTGAACGAAGCTTTCGCGGCCCAGGCGCTGGCCGTGCTGGGCACCCTCAAGCTCGACCCTGCGAAAGTCAATCCACTGGGCGGTGCGATTGCGCTCGGCCACCCGCTGGGTGCCACCGGCGCGATCCGAGCGGCCACCGTGGTGCATGCGCTGCGCCGCCACAACCTGAAGTACGGCATGGTGACGATGTGCGTGGGCACCGGGCAGGGCGCCGCGGGCATTTTCGAAAGGGTGTAAGCGTCCCATGAACATCAAGAATGCCACTTTGAACGGCGTTGCCACGATCGAGATGGCGCGACCCCAGAAGAAGAACGCGCTGACCGCTGAGATGTATGCCGCGATGGCCGCAGCGCTGAAGTCCGCCGACGCCGATGCCGCGGTGCGCGCCGTGCTGATCGTCGGCCAGCCGGGTGTGTTCACCTCAGGCAACGACATTGACGATTTCATGAACCGACCGCCCGCAACGGCCGATGCGCCGGTGTTCGACTTCATGCGCGCACTGGTCCGCTGCAGCAAGCCGGTGGTTGCTGCAGTCACCGGTGCGGCGATCGGCATCGGCACGACGATGCTGCTGCACTGCGATCTCGTCTACGTATCCGACGAGGCGCGGCTGGCGATGCCGTTTGCGAGCCTGGGCTTGGTGCCCGAGTTCGCATCCAGCCTGATCGTGCCGGCGCTGGTCGGCCATGCGCAGGCGGCAGAAAAGCTGCTGCTCGGCGATCCGTTCACAGCCGAGGATGCGGTCGAGATGCGCATCGCGAATGCAGTGCTACCGGCGGGGGAGGTGGTGCGGCATGCACGCCGCATGGCCGAGCGCTTCAACAGCCTGCCGCCAGGTGCGGTGCGCGAGTCCAAGCGCCTGATGCGCCGTGCGAGTCAGGCCGCGGTGCTCGAAGCGATCGAGGCCGAAGCCGAGGTGTTTCGCCAGCGCTTGTCGAGCCCTGAGGCGACCGAGGCGTTCAGCGCGTTTTTCCAGAAGCGCAAGCCTGATTTCTCTGCCTTCGGCTGACCCCGATGTGAAAACGCCTCCTGACCCGCTGCCGGGTCCGGAGGCGTCGTCAAACGCAGGGATCGATCAGAACTGGAACTGCATCGCCGCAGTAAAGGAGTCCTGGTCGACCTTGGTGCTCAGACCGCCGCTGGACTTGAACTTCCGGTAGGTCGCGCTGATCTGGGCGTTGTAGCCATCGATGATGTAGAGCACGCCAACGTCATAGGCCTTGGAGTTCACATCATCGTCGGCATTGAAGCGCTGCCACCGCACGAACGGCTGCACCTTGCCCCAGCCCACTGACTGCTCGAAGACGTAGCCTGCGCCGGCCGAGTACGCCTTGCCTTCTTCGCTCTTGATCAGGTTGTCGGTGTCGTAGTCGTAGTAGGCCGCTTCAAACGAGACCCCGCCGTAGCCCTTGATCTTCTTTTCGAACAGGAAGTCGATGTTGTAGGAGCCGTAGTCGCCCTTGGCGCCCGGCGTCGGGGTGACCGGATCGCCCGTCAAAACGCCATTCTTCTGATAGCGACCGGCAATCGCGATGGCCAGGATGTCCTTCGAGCCAAGGTAGTTGCCGGTGCCGTAGTAGCCAGGCTCCGCGTCCCAGAAGTCGTACTGCAAGCGGCCCGAGTACATGAACGAGTCCTTGGAGCTGGTGCCAGCTGCCTTGGCCTGCGACTGCGTCAACGCACCGATGCCGAAAGTGTGACCTTCGGCCACGCCCAGCGCATAGCTCAGCTTGCCATCGGCCACCTGGCCCCAGACCACCACGCCGTCATCGCGGCCGCGGAAGATGCCGCCGTTGTAGCCGTAACGCGAGGCCACGCTTTGCCAGTAGCCACCGCCCAGGGAGTAGTAGGCGCCGGCCATGTTGGCGCGGTCACTGGGCGAGAGGACCCGGCCGACCCAGACATTGAATTCAGGCGCGATGGTGAACTTCACCACGGCGTCCAGCACCTTGATGGTGTCCCCATCCTTCTCGGTGTTGAAGAAGCCGCTGATGTATTTGTTCAGCGAACCGCCGAGGAAGATACGGGCGCTGTCCAGGCTGAAATCAGACGAGTAGTTCTTGTTGTTCGTTGCCGCATCCTCGACGGCGCTGCCGCTGAAGCGCATGCCGAAACCAACGCTGATCGATTTGTCTTCGCCAAAACTGACGGTGGCGCCCGCGTGTGCATTCAATGAACACGCCGCCACTGCGGCGGCAAGCGCCAGCTTTTTCACGCTTTGCTCTGTACGCATCTCGTACCCCTTTTGATTTGAGTTGATCGAACTGGTCAATGCAGAAAACCTCGCGGTTACCTGACCAATCGAGAATGGGGGACGGGGCGGAGAGGCGATATACGTCGAATGGCTTACATGTTGTGGGAACGACGAAGCCGCGTTGGTGCGGTCTCGCACGACTTTGACGCACGGCGCATCGAATGCACCAGATCAGTCCTTGGGCACCGGGCGCGGCTTGCCGTCCTTGTCGATCGCCACATAGGTCAGGCTGGCGTCGGTGACCTTGACGACATGCGGCATCGCCGGGTTGCGCTCGGCGTAGACCTCGACGTGCACCGTGATCGAGGTGGTGCCGATGCGCTCGACCCGCGCGTAGAAGCTCAGCAGATCGCCGACACTGACCGGCTGCTTGAAGATGAAGCGGTTCACTGCCACCGTGGTCACGCGGCCCCGGGAGACGCGCGCCGGCAGCACCGAGCCGGCGATGTCCACCTGCGCCATGATCCAGCCACCGAACACACCGCCGCTCATGTTGGTGTCGGCCGGCATCGGCATCACCCGCATCACCAGGTTCGAATCGGGCGGCAGCTCGATCGGCCTGTTGAGTTGCGACGGGTCCTCGCCAGAACCCCGGTTGCTGTCAGCCTCGGAGGCGGTCGTGTTCTGGGGCATATTGCGTGACCTGTGTTGGTGTGTCTGCGGTCCATTCTTCCATGTGGTTCTTTCTTTCTTCTGACTCATGCGCCCTGCCACGCTGACCC
>CANHOE010000012.1 GCA_947462175.1 Burkholderiales bacterium
GATGTCCTTGAAGGTCACCGTCTCCATCTCCGAGACGCTGATCTTCATGACGATCAGGAACGGAAACAGGAAGAAGATCAGCAGCCACAGATAAGGAATGCCGATCACCGCCGAGCGGCCGGTCAGCAACCTGCTCAGCACGGCTTTCATGCCGTCAGCACCACATGTGCCATGGGCGACCAACTCGCCCACGCGGTGTCACCCCAGGTCAGTTCGTCTTCCCGGTGGCGATGGGTGTTGCTCTCGCTGATCTTCAGGATCTGACCGCTGGCGAGTGCCAGGTGGTAGACGGTGAAGCTGCCGAAGTACGACATGTCCTTGATCGTTCCCTTCACGCGGTTCAGCCCGCCCGCGGGCTCACCATCACTCGGTGGAAGCGGCTGGCGGCCAATGCGAATCTTTTCCGGGCGCAAGGCGACTGTCACGGCCATGCCCTCGCTGCCGGTGATGCCGTGGCCGACGTAGTGCTTGCAGTCAGCGCACTCGATCACGACGTGGTCAGGGTGGTCGTCAGTCAGCGTGCCATCCATCAGGTTGACATTGCCGATGAAGTCGGCCACGAAGCGGGTGGCCGGTGTTTCATAGATGTCGCTCGGCGCGCCGACCTGCAGGAAGCGACCTTCGCTCATCACCGCGATGCGCGAGGCCATCGTCATTGCCTCTTCCTGGTCGTGGGTGACCATCACGCAGGTGACGCCGACGTTTTCGATGATGTTGACCAGCTCGATCTGCGTTTCCTCCCGCAGCTTCTTGTCGAGCGCGCCCAGCGGCTCGTCGAGCAGCAGCAACTGCGGCTTCCTCGCCAGGCTGCGCGCCAGCGCCACACGCTGCTGTTGACCGCCAGAGAGCTGATGGGGCTTGCGCTTGGCGAACTTGCCGAGTTGCACGAGCTTGAGCATCTCCTCGACGCGCATGGCCACTTCGTCCTTGCTCATGCCGGCGCGGCGAGGTCCGAAGGCCACGTTGTCCCACACCGTCATGTGCGGGAACAGCGCATAACTCTGGAACATCATGTTCATCGGGCATTCGTAGGCCGGCATGCCTTCGAGGTCCTGCCCATTCAACAGGATCTGTCCCGAGGTCGGCGTCTCGAAGCGCGCCAGCATGCGCAGCAAGGTCGACTTGCCGCAGCCCGACGAGCCGAGCAGGGCGAAGATCTCGCCCTTGGCCACGTTCAGGCTGACGTCGTTGACCGCCTTGTAGCCGCTGAAGTCCTTGGTGACGTTGCGGATCTGGAGAAATTTCGACGGATCGTTCGTCGGCGTGCTGCTCATGGAGGGCGCCATCTGGTCAGGGCATCAAAGGCCGGTCTTGAAAGAGGTGTACGTGCGCGTCATCAAGCGGCGCAGGTCATTGGGCAGGGAGTCGGGTGCGGCCATGAGTTTCATGTCTTTTTCGGACAGGAAAACGGTGGGATTGTTGGCGACCTCGGGCTTCACGAACGGGCGTGAGGCGGCATTCGGGTTGGCGTAGAACACCTTGTTGGTGATCGCTGCGTGCACCTCGGGCTTCAGGATGTAGTTGATCCACTTCAGCGCATTGCCTGGGTGTTGTGCATCTGCGGGGATGACCATCACGTCGAAGAACAGCAGGCCGCCGATTTTCGGGATCAGGGCTTCGATCTTCTGCCCGGTCTTGCCGTCGATCGCCCTCTGGCGCGCGATGTTGATGTCCCCCGACCAGCCCAGCGCCACGCAGATGGAGCCGCTCGCCATGTCGTTGATGTAGCCAGACGAGCTGAACAAGGTGACGCTTGGACGAATCTTCTTCAGCAAAGCCGCTGCGGCAGCGTAGTCGGCGGCCGACTTGCTGAACGAAGGCTTGCCGAGGTAGTGCAGGGCCGCTGGCACCACTTCAGTGGGTGCATCCAGGAACGAGACGCCGCACGACTTCAGCTTCGAGACGTATTCGGGCTTGAACACCAGATCCCAGACGTTGTCGGGCATCGGCAGCTCACCGAGAGCCGCCTTGACCTTGTCCACGTTGATGCCGACGGTGGTGTAACCCCAGAGCCAGTTCACCATGTACTCGTTGCCGGGGTCGAGCTTGGCGAGCTGCGCCTGAATGGCCGGGTCGAGGTTTTTGTAGTTCGGCAGCTGCGACTTGTCGAGCTTGGCCAGCAGGCCGCCATCAGCCTGCAATTTGGCCCAGTTCGACGAGGGGACGACGATGTCGTAGCCGGTCTTGCCAGCGACCAGCTTGGCGTGGACGATTTCGTTGTTGTCGAAGTTGTCGTATCGGACCTTGATGCCGGTTTCCTTCTCGAAATTGGCGATCGTGTCGGGCGCGATGTAGTCGGACCAGTTGTAGATGTTGAGCACTTTCTCTTCCTCCTGAGCCGCTGCCGGGACGGCCCAGCACAGGACCGAGGCGGCGGCCGCGGGGGCGGCCAGGGAGGCGAGTGTCTTGAGCATCGTGTTCAGTGGTGAGCGGGGCATTGCGAAATCTCCAAACGGCGTTACATCAACAAGGGGAGAAGGTGGGATGTTGGTGTGCGAGGGGGGGGTAATCACAGCCAACTTTGCAAGCAAAGTGCGAGCCACGGCCTGTCGATCAGCGCAGACCGCGCTGCTGCAGATCCCGAAGCGTAGCGTCCAGGCACAAACGAATGAGTTCAACCATGTCATCGATCTGGGCACGGGTGATGACCAGGGGCGGGGCGATGATCATCCGATCACCGACGGCCCGCATGATCAGGCCATTGGCGAAACAGTGACCGCGGCAGAGCATGCCGACCTCCAGTGCGCTGTCGAAGCAGGTGCCAGAGGCCTTGTCCTTGACGATCTGCAGCGCGCCCATCAGGCCCACCGACTGCGCCTCGCCGATCAGCGGGTGTTCCGCCAGCGCCTTGAAATGCTCGGCAAGGTAAGCACCGGTGTCGGTGCGCACCCTGTCGACCAGACCCTCGCGCTGGATCAGCCGGATGTTGGCGAGTGCCACTGCGCAAGCCACCGGGTGGCCGCTGTAGGTGTAGCCGTGTTCGAACTCGCCGCCCTGATCGATCATCACCCGTGCGATGCGGTCGCCGACCATCACGCCGCCGAGCGGGATGTAGCCTGAGGTGACGCCTTTGGCGAACGTCATCAGGTCAGGGCGAAAACCCATGGTCTCGCAGCCCCACCAGTTCCCGGTGCGACCGAAGCCGCAGATCACCTCGTCGGACACCAGCAGGATGCCGTACTGGTCGCAGATGCGCTGGATCTCTGGCCAGTAAGTGGCGGGCGGCACGATCACGCCGCCAGCGCCCTGGATCGGTTCACCGATGAAGGCAGCGACCTTGTCGGCGCCCACTTCCAGAATCTTCGCTTCGAGCCAGCGGGCTGCTTCGAGGCCGAATTCATCGCGTGTTTTGCCCTGCCCATGGACGAACCAGAACGGTTGCTCCATGTGGACGATGCCCGGAATGGGCAGGCCGCCCTGGGCGTGCATGTAGCTCATGCCGCCGAGCGAGGCGCCGGCCACGGTCGAGCCGTGGTACGCGTTCTTGCGGCTGATGATGACGCTGCGCTCAGGTTGGCCCAGCACGTCCCAGTAGCGCCGCACCATGCGCACCACGGTGTCGTTGCCTTCGGAGCCCGATCCGGAGAAGAACACGTGGTTGAACTGCGGTGGCGTGACCTGGGCCAGCAGTTCGGCCAGTTCAATTGCCGGTGGGGTGGCGGTCTGGAAGAACGAGTTGTAGAACGGCAGTTGCTTGAGTTGGGCGGTGGCTGCATCGATCAGCGCTTGCTGGCCGTAGCCGACATTCACGCACCACAGGCCGCTCATCGCGTCGAGGATCTTCACGCCCTCGCTGTCCCACAGATAGATGTTGTCGGCCCGGGTGATGACCCGAGACCCCTTGCTGGCCAGCGACTTGAAGTCGGTAAACGGATGCAGGTAGTGCGCCGAGTCGGCCGCTTGCCATTCAGCGGTGGTGCGTGTCGGTGCGGGTTGGAGCACGGCGTTCATCGAGGTTCCGATCGGGTTCAGGTGTCGCAAATGTCGCAAGCAGAGCCAATCACACGTGAAGCAGCAGGTGTTCGCGCTCCCAAGGCGAGATGACCTTCATGAATTCATCGTGCTCGATTTCCTTCACTTCGGAATAGACGGTGATGAAGGATTTTCCCAGCACATCGTGGAGGTCCTTCTCATCAGCCAGCCAGCCCAGCGCCTCGCTCAGTGAACGCGGTAACTGGTATTCGGACAAGTAGGCGTCACCCTTGCATTCACTGGCCGGCTCGACCTTGTTCTTGATGCCCAGGTAGCCGCAAGCCAAGGTGGCTGCGAAGGCCACGTAGGGATTCGCGTCAGCCCCGATCACCCGGTTTTCGATGCGTCGTGCTGCAGCCGTTGCCACCGGTGAACGGATACCCACCGTGCGGTTGTCGGTGCCCCACTGGATATTGATCGGCGCGGCGGTGGAGCGGGCGAGTCGACGATACGAGTTGACATACGGTGCGAACAGCGCCATGGCAGCCGGCGTGTACTTCTGCAGTCCGCCGATGTACCAGTAGAACTCCTTCGATGGCGAGCCATCGGGGTTGCTGAAGATGTTCTTGCCGGTGACCTTGTTGACCACGCTCTGGTGCACATGCATGGCGCTACCCGGCTCGTTGGACATCGGCTTGGCCATGAAGGTGGCGTACATCTCGTGGCGCATCGCGGCCTCGCGGATCGTGCGCTTGAAAAAGAACACCTCGTCAGCCAGACCGAGCGGGTGGTCGTGGAAGAAATTGATCTCCATCTGCCCCGCGCCGACCTCGTGGATCAGCGTGTCGACGTTGAGCTCCATCTTCTCGCAGTAGGCGTAGATGTCTTCGAACAGTGGATCGAATTCATTCACGGCGTCGATCGAGTAAGCCTGACGCGAGGTCTCGGCACGGCCGCTCCGGCCCTTCGGAGGGCGCAGCGGCGTGTTGGGGTCTGCGTTGCGCTCGATCAGATAGAACTCGAGTTCGGGCGCGACCACCGGCGCCCAACCTTCGGCGTCATAGAGGTCGCAGATGCGGCGAAGTACAGAGCGGGGTGCGTACGGAATCATCACGCCGTCGCGGTCGAAGCAGTCGTGGATGACCTGCGCCGTTGGGTCGGTCGCCCAGGGCACGATTCGCACGGTCGACGGGTCGGGGCGCAGGTGCATGTCGCGGTCGGTGGCGTGGATCACGTCGTAGTAAGGGCCTTCGGCCGGGAATTCGCCTGTCACCCCGATGGCGACGATCGCCTCCGGCAGCCGCATGCCGCGGTCCTCGGTGAATTTCTCGCGCGGCAGGATCTTGCCGCGGGCCACGCCAGTGAGGTCGGGAACCAGACATTCGATCTCGGTCACGCGGCGTTCGTTGAACCAGTTTTCGAGGTCGCTGAAAGTGAAGTTTTCTCGGGCCACCATGGGATGTCACCTTGAGGAGTTGCGGTCGTTTTCGAACGGGCATTCGTGTGTCGGTCAGCGTGTCCCGTCGGGGCCTCTGTGACGGTCGCGAAAGTTGCTGCAGGCCCGCCCGAACTCTTTGAAGAGTTGGGTCGATACCGGATTGAGATGCGCCTGCCACTCCGGGTGCCATTGCACGCCGAGCAGGAAGCCAGGCGAAGGCGTGGCGCCGCCGTCCAGTGAGAACGCTTCGATCAGACCGTCGGGGGCACGCGCTTCCACGCGCAAGCCGGGCGCGAGGCGCTTCACGCCTTGACCGTGTACCGAGTTGACCTCGATCTTTTCGCGCTTGAGCAGGCCGGCAAGCAATCCACCTGGCTCGAGATCCACCGAATGGGCCAGGCCGTAAACCGCTTCGAGGGGCCCCTCGTCCGTGCCGCGGTGATCGAGTTGACCGTCGACTTCATGCACCGCCTGAAACAGGCTGCCGCCGAGCGCGACGTTCACCTCCTGAAAGCCTCGGCAGATTGCCATCACCGGGATGCCGCGCGCGATGGCCTGCGGAATGAGCGCAAGCGTCGCCGCATCGCGGTCTGGATCGAGCGGCAAGCTGGTGTCGTGTACGGGCTCGCCGAAATGACGGGGGTGGACATTCGACGGCGAACCGGTCAGCAACACGCCATCGGCCAGATCGAGCAGGTCGCTGAGTTCATCGGCCCCCTCGATGGTGGTGAACAGAAGTGGCAGGCAACCAGCGAGTCGGACGCCGTCGGTGTACTTCTTGCCGACAGTGTGGCTGAGGTGTTCCTCCACTCTGCGGTGACAGGCTGGCACAAGGACGATGGGTTTGCGTTTCATGATGGGTGTGGAGGCGCCAGGCAGGTAACAGGGATTGCTCGTCACAGAGACAGGCCGCGCCGACTCCCGCAATGAATGTGCCCGCACAGGCCTTTCACATCAGATCCTTCAATCGGTAATAGGCCATCCCAGCCACCAATGCAGGCATCCGCAACAGCTTACCTCCAGGAAAATCCCGGTGCCGCAGGCGGCTGAAGGTGTCGAATCGGCTGGCGTCTCCGTCGATGGCCTCAGCCACCAGCTTGCCTGCGATGCCGCTCAGCGCCAGTCCATGTCCTGAAAAGCCCTGCAGGTAGTAGACGTTCGACAGGCCCTGCGCGGAGCGTGGTGGCATTCGGTCAGCGAGGCGACCGAAATCCGGGGCCCGGTTCATCGAGATGTCGACAAAGCCACCCCAGGCGAACTCAACGCCCGTGTCCTGGAGCTGAGGAAAGGTTTTCGCCATGCGCTTTTGCATGCTGGCGGCCAGGTTCATCGGCGTTGCGGTGCTGTAGCTGACCCGCCCGCCGTAGATCATTCGGCGATCGACACCAGCCGCGGTGCTGTTGCTGGCGACACGGAAGTAATCGAGCACGAAATTGGTGTCGCAGACCGCCGAGCCGGAGGGAATAAGCGTTTGAGCCAGTTCCATATCCAGTGCCTTGGAGGCGATGATGTAGGTGCCGACCGGCATGATGCGCGGCTCCAGCATCGGTGCCACGCCCTGCAGGTAGACGTTGCCTGCCAACAGCACATGCGCGGCCCGCACGCTGCCACCGGCGGTGCGCAATCTCACCGAGCCACCAGCGGCTGGTGCGGCATCGAGCGCGGTCACGGCGGAGTTTTCAAACAGGCGCACGCCGAGCTGGGCGGCACCTCGCGCGAGACCGAGGCTGTACTTCAGCGGATGCAGATGGCCCGACAGCGGATCGTGGAGCCCGCTGTGAAAGCGGGGGCTGGCGATCCATTGCGGCAGTTGCTGTGGCGAGATCCAGGTGGTCTCGTGGGCATACAGGGACTGCATGCGAACTTGCCAGGCCTGCAGTTCGCGCGCCTTGCGGTGGTTGACTGCCAGGCTCAGGTAACCGGGACGCCAGTCGCAATCGATCTGAAAGCGTGCGCATCGCTGTTGGATCAATGCGAGTGCCTCGATCGTCATCGACCAGACCCGACGCGCCTCGTCGAGGCCGAGCTGCGCTTCGATCGTGTCCTGCTCGCAGGCCAGGCCCGCCAGCGCTTGTCCGCCGTTGCGGCCGGAGGCCCCCCAGCCGACCTGCCTGGCTTCGAGCAACACGACGTCATGGCCGCGGTCGGCGAGTTCGATCGCGGCGGATAGGCCTGCCAGACCGCCGCCGACGATGGCGACATCGCATTCGATGTCTGCTGCCAGGGCAGGCGATGCTGCCGGACGCTGGACGGTGGCGTCGTAATACGAGTGGCGAGCCAGATTGCTGTCAGTGTCGAGGAAGCTCATGGAGCAGGGCGGACAGTGGTTTGTCAGTCCGGCCGCCTGAGGTCAGGCGGCCCGTCGAATCGCGTCAGCCAGCGTGCCGACGATCTGCTCGATGTGCTGTGGCTCGATGATCAGTGGCGGCGACAACGCGATGGTGTCGCCTGTGGTGCGCACCAGCACGCCGTGCTCCCAGCAGTCGAGAAACACATCGAATGCTCGCTTGCCGGGCTCGCTCGCACGCGGCGCCAACTCGATTCCACCAACCAAACCGATATTGCGGATATCAACGACGTTTGGCAGGCTGGCCAACGAGTGCAAGGCTGCCTCGAAGGTTGGCGCCATGTCTCGGCCGCGTGTCAGCAAGCCTTCTTCGGCGTAGGTGTCCAGCGTGCCCAGTGCCGCGGCACAAGCCAGCGGATGGCCGGAGTAGGTGTAGCCGTGGAAGAACTCGATCAAGTGCTCCGGGCCGGTCATGAAGGCGTCGTAGATGAACTGCTTCGCAAACACCGCACCCATCGGCACACAGCCATTGGTCAATCCCTTCGCGACGGTCATCAGGTCGGGGGTGACGCCGAAATGGTTGGCTGCAAACGGAGAACCGAGGCGACCAAAGCCGGTGATGACTTCGTCGAAGATCAGCAGGATCCCGTGCTTGTCGCAGATGGATCGAAGCCTCTGCAAGTAGCCCTTCGGCGGCAGCAGCACACCCGTCGAACCAGCGACCGGCTCCACGATGACGGCTGCAATGGTCGAGGCGTCGTGCAGCGCAATCAGTCGCTCCAGATCGTCGGCCAGTTCAGCGCCGTGCTCGGGTTGGCCCTTGCTGAACGAATTGCGCTGAGGGTCATGGGTGTGGCGGATGTGATCGACGCCGCCCAGCATCTGACCGAACATCCTTCGATTCGCAACCATGCCCCCGACGGAGATGCCACCGAAATTGACCCCGTGATAGCCACGCTCGCGGCCGATGAGGCGGGTCCGCTGACCTTCGCCTCGCACGCGGTGGTAACCGAGCGCCATTTTCAAAGCGGTATCGACCGACTCCGAGCCGGAGTTGGTGAAGAAGACCTTGTCGAGGCCAGGAGGCGTGAGTTCGACCAAGCGCTCGGCCAGCTCGAATACCTTCGGATGAGCCATCTGGAAAGGCGGTGCGAAATCCAGTTCCGCAGCCTGCTTCTGAATGGCTTCCGTGATGCGCGGCCGGCCATGCCCTGCGTTGACGCACCAGAGACCTGCCACACCGTCAAGCACCTGGCGACCCTCGGCGGTGCTGAAATGCATGCCCGCCGCGGCGGAGACGATCCGCGGCGCTGATTTGAACTGCCGATTGGCCGTGAAGGGCATCCAGTACGCGTCGAGCTTTGTCGGCATCGCAATGTCTTTCAGGGTTCCCGCCGAACACACTGTCCAGGTCACATCAGTTTAGTGGTTGCTGCGCGAAATTTGCCAGCGCCTCGGTTGGCAAGTGGGGCTGCTTGACACAACAATTCAGCGTCTGGGTCATGAATTCTGGAGAATCATGCGGAATCAGAGTGTGGATGCAGCATTGGATGCCATTGACCGAGCCCTGCTGGAGGTGCTGCAGGCCGACGCGAAGCTGACCAACATCGAGCTCGCCGCGAAAGTACATCTGTCCCCTTCGGCCTGTCTGCGGCGGGTGAAGGCCTTGGAAGATCGCGGTGTGATCGCGCAGTACGTCGCGCTCGTCGACCCGAAGCAGGTCGGCCGCCACGGCACCAGCTACACCATCGTCAATCTGGAAAAGCTCACGCGCGCGACGATGGACACCTTCGAGCAGGCCATCCGCGATGTGCCCGAAATCCACGACTGCTTCTACGTTGCCGGGACCAACGACTACCTGCTGCGATTCACCTACCGAGATGCCGAAGACCTGGAGCACTTCCACAGCCACGTGCTGTCCAGCCTGCCCGGCGTGACCAGGTCAAATTCGATGCTGGTATTGCGCACGGTGAAGAAGACGACCGCACTTCCCATCGACTAATTTCGCGATTGACCGACTCGGCGGATTGACGCCGGATCAGGCTTCCGGGTCGTTCGCGATGCGCCCGCAGAGGTAGGTCCAGACAAAGTTTGCGGCGGCGTTGCTGGTCAGCTCCGCGTGGTCGTATGCCGGGGCCACCTCCACGCAGTCCATGCCGACGAAAGGCAGATCGGCCAACTCTTCCAGCACGCTGAGCACCTGGTTGGTCGTCATGCCGCCGGGCTCGGGCGTGCCGGTGCCAGGCGCGAAGGCAGGGTCCAGGCAGTCAATGTCGAGACTCAGATAGACCGGCGGGTGGCCGTGTTCGGCCAGACGTGAGCGAATGCCGCCAAAAATCGGCGCCAGCTGTTGCGGGCTTTCCAGTCCGCGCAGGTCGCGGGCTGTGTAGATCAAGCCGCCCTGATCGCGCACGTAATCACGGGCCGCGCGCTCGCCAGCCGAGCGGATGCCGATCTGGGTGAAGCACGCGGGAATCACCAGTCCCTCCTGAATCGCTTCATAGACCCAGGTGCCGTGGCCACTGGGCTCGCCGAAGTGGTCTGTCCAGGTGTCGCAGTGGGCATCGAAATGGATCACGGCAAGCGGACGACCCAGCCAGGCCTTGTAGGCCCGCAGCAGTGGCAGCGTGATCGAGTGGTCGCCCCCCAACCACACCATGTGATGCGCCCTCAGCAGGTCATGCACCAAGGGGGCCATTGCTTCGCGCATGCCCTCCAGGCTGGTGTTGGGCAGCGGCAGGTCGCCCGCATCACCCAGGCTGGCGGCGGGCGGCCCCAGCGGAGATACATCGAACACAGGATGGATCGCATCACACAGCATGTGGCTGGACCGGCGGATCGACTGCGGCCCGAAGCGGGCGCCGGGACGGTTCGTCACCGAACCGTCCCAGGCCACGCCCGCCACGGCGTAGCGGTAGCTCGCATCGGCTGGCGGCGCTTTCAGGAATGCGCCGTGGGACTGGAAAGCAAACGAGGTCATGGTGGTGTCGCGCCGCTGTGGTGTTTCGATCATACGAACTCGAGGGCTTCCGGCGGCGCGCCCGACATGCGCAGTGCTCCGGCACGACGACATCCGGCCACTGCCTGTCGGCTGAATGCTGCGGTGCCGCATTTTTGCCGGATGGCAGAAAGACGTTTCAAATCATGAAATAAATTCGGCAACACATTGATTTAATTGTGATTAAATTTTTGTCTTATATAAGACATAAGTCTTCCGGATTTCAACGATCGCACGTATCCTCTGGGCTGTCGGCACTTCGCCAGCCGTTTTTTTCTTCGTCCTCACCCGGAGCCATCGCCATGACCACTCTCACTCGCGAACAACAAATCGCAGACATCGAAAAAGACTGGGCCGAAAACCCACGTTGGAAGGGCATCAAGCGCAGCTACTCTGCAGCTGATGTCGTGCGCCTGCGCGGCTCGGTTCAGGTCGAGCACACGCTGGCCAAGCGGGGTGCCGCCAAGCTATGGGACCTGCTTCACAACGAGCCGTTCGTCAATACGCTCGGTGCGTTGACGGGCAACCAGGCGATGCAGCAGGTCAAGGCCGGCTTGAAAGCCATCTATCTGTCAGGCTGGCAAGTCGCCGGCGATGCCAACCTGGCCGGCGAGATGTACCCGGACCAGTCGCTGTACCCGGCGAACTCGGTTCCGATGGTTGTCAAGCGCATCAACAACACATTCACCCGAGCCGACCAGATTCAGTGGTCAGAAGGCAAGAACGACACCGATTTCTTCGCGCCGATCATTGCCGACGCCGAAGCTGGTTTTGGTGGCGTGCTCAACGCATTCGAGCTGATGAAATCGATGATCGAAGCGGGCGCCTCTGGCGTTCACTTCGAAGACCAGCTGGCCTCGGTCAAGAAATGCGGTCACATGGGCGGCAAGGTGCTGGTGCCCACGCGTGAAGCGGTGGCCAAATTGCAGGCGGCGCGGCTCGCCGCCGATGTGTCCGGCACGAGCACGCTGGTCATCGCTCGCACCGACGCCGAAGCCGCGGACCTGGTCACCAGCGACGTGGACGACAACGACAAGCCTTACCTCACCGGCGAACGCACCGTTGAAGGCTTCTACCGCAGCAATGCCGGGCTGGAGCAGGCGATTTCACGAGGCTTGGCCTATGCCGAGGTGGCCGACATCGTCTGGTGCGAGACCGGCAAACCCGACCTGGATTACGCGAAGCGCTTCGCCGCTGCGATCCATGCGAAGTTCCCGGGCAAGCTTTTGGCCTACAACTGTTCGCCGTCGTTCAACTGGAAGAAGAACCTTGACGACGCCACCATCGCCAGGTTCCAGCACGAACTCGGAAAGATGGGCTACAAATTCCAGTTCATCACGCTGGCCGGCTTCCACAGCCTGAACTACTCGATGTTCAACCTGGCCTATGGTTACGCGCGTCAGAACATGACCGCGTTCGTCGAATTGCAGCAGGCCGAGTTCGTTGCCGCTGAGCGCGGCTTCACCGCCGTCAAGCACCAGCGCGAGGTCGGCACCGGTTACTTCGACGCGGTGACGACGACCATCGAGGCTCAGGCATCCACCGGCGCACTGAAGGGTTCCACCGAAGACGAGCAGTTCTTCGACAAAAACGAGCACTGATCGTCTGCATCAGGCCTCAGCCCGAAGGTCACGCACCTTCGGGCTTTTTGTTGTGTCTCTGTTGCAGCCCAAGTTCTGTGCTGCTGGCGGCCGTTATCCTCCCTACCTCTTGTCACCGCATCCGGCGCTTCAGTTCAGGGCCGACCGTTACTTCTGTTGAACGCTGTGCACCTCGACCTCACCAGCTTGCCAGGGTGTCTGGAGCCAAGCACTCGTTGCTCGCTGCGACCGCTCGCTGTGCGACTGCTCGTCCTGCTGCTGCCGATGTTCATCGCAGGAGCGGTCTGCGCGCAGGGCGCTCAGACGGCCGTGCAACTTGAAGAGCTCACCTGGACCGAAGTGCGCGATGCGGTGAAGTCGGGCACGACGACGGTCATCATTCCTGTCGGCGGTACGGAGCAGAGCGGGGCGCACATCGCCCTCGGCAAACACAATGTCCGCGTCAAGGCGATGGCCGAGCTCATCGCGCGGGCGCTCGGCCACACGCTGGTGGCCCCGGTGGTTGCCTATGTGCCTGAGGGTCGCATCACGCCGCCGACGCAGCACATGCGCTATAGCGGCACGGTGTCGATCCCCGAAGATGCATTCAAGGCCATGATCGACGGCACCGCCCGCAGCTTCAAGCAGCACGGCTTCACCGACGTGGTGTTGATCGGCGACCATGGCGGCTACCAGTCACTGCTGGCGGACGTGGCCACCCGGCTCAACCGGGACTGGGCCCCCTCGACGGCGCGGGCGCATTTCATTGGTGCCTATTACGAAGCCGCGCAGGCCCCGTACAACCAAGCCTTGCGCGATCACGGGTTGACCGATGCACAGATCGGACTGCACGCCGGAGCGGCGGATACCTCGTTGATGCTGGCCACCGACGCAAGCTTGGTGCGACTCGATCAGATGAAAGTCGATCGAGACGCTGAGGCTGAGAAAGCGCTGGGCGTGAGCGGTGACCCGCGACGAGCCAGCGCGGCGCTGGGTCAACTGGGCGTCGAACTGATCGTCTCGCGCACCATCGCTGCGACACGACAAGCGATCGCGAGACCGCGCTGACTATTCCTGCCATTTTTGATTTCACACCCTTCGATGTCACGATCATTCAATCCGTCTTTCCTGTCGCCGCGGCTGATCTCGGGCCTGGCGCTCGCCTGCGCCGCCTTGAGCATCAACTCGCAACCGCCGCAAGCCGCTGACATGGCAAGCATCGGGCCTGTTGTGGTCACGGTGCCCGGCATGCCCCCGGTGATCGACCGCCACAACCTGTACAGCGAAACTGGCATCGGCAAGCTGAGCCCGGCAGTGCAGGGCGCGCTCGAGCGCGTTTATGTACCGAATCGCGTTGCCAACACAGTGTCAGTGATTGACCCGAAGACGCTGAAAGTGATCGACACCTTCAAGGTCGGCCTCAATCCGCAACACGTGGTGCCTTCGTGGGATCTGCGCACACTGTGGGTTGCCAACAATGCCGAGCGGAAAACGACCGGCAGCCTGACGCCGATCGATCCGCTGACGGGCAAGCCTGGTGCATCGATTGCGGTCGACGATCCGTACAACATGTACTGGACGCCCGACGGCCAGCACGCGATCGTGGTCGTCGAAGCGCACAAGCGCCTTGATTTCCGTCATGCGCACACCATGGCCTTGCAGTATTCGATCGACACACCCGAGTGCGCTGGAATCAACCACGCCGATTTCTCGATCGACGGCCGCTATGCCTTTCTTACCTGCGAATTCAGCGGCGGGATCACCAAGATCGACCTGGTCGAAAAGCGGGTCATCGGCACCTTGAAACTGAGCCGCTACTTCGAACGCCCGGAGGTGCTGTCGCTGCTGGCCAAGCCGGGCAAGATGCCGCGCAAGATTCCTGATCCGTCCCAACTCGGCGGCGAAATCTGCACCACCCCGGGCATGCCGCAGGATGTGCGGTTCTCACCCGATGGCAGCGTGCTCTTCGTCGCCGACATGATGGCCGATGGGGTGCACCTGGTCGACGGCGCGAGCTTCAAGCAGATCGGATTCATCGCAACTGGCGTCGGAGCCCATGGCCTGTACCCCAGCCGCGATGGCAAGAAGCTTTACGTGGCCAACCGAGGCAGCAACAGCGTGGCCGGCAAGAAGCTCGGCAAGGGCAGTGTGTCGGTGATTGACTTCTCAAGCCGCCATATCGAGCACACCTGGCCAGTGCCCGGCGGTGGCAGCCCCGACATGGGTAATGTCAGCGCCGACGGCAAGCACCTGTGGCTGTCAGGTCGTTTCGACAACGTTGTCTATCGCTTCGACACCCAAAGCGGCGCCGTCGACACCATCAAGGTCGGACAGGAGCCGCACGGTCTCACCGTCTGGCCACAGCCCGGCCGTTATTCGCTGGGCCACACCGGCAACCTGCGTTGAGACTCAGGGCGCAGCACGTCTGGTGGAGTGGCGTGGCGACGCGGGCTTGAGCAGGCTGCGCACGCGGGTACGCGGCCCGTCGGATACCGCTGCCTGCTCCACTGGCAGCGAAGTCCCCTCGCCGCTGTAGCGTGGCGGCCAGTGCTTCAGCGTGGCCTGACGCAACAGCGCCACCGCGCCACTGGCGGTGTAGCTGCGTTCCATCACATGGGTCACCAAGCTGCGCCCGACCCGTTCACTGATGAGCAGCGTCGAGCAGCGCGTGCCGTACTGCCGCTCCGGCGCGCGGATGAACGCGGCCGACAGCGCCCGTTCCAGCTCGATGGGAATCCCGGTTGCGGGCAGGTCGGCATCGGCGGCGGTCTGTCGATCGCCAAGCGCTGCGAACAGGCTGCCCGCCAGTGCATCGACCGAGTCCGCCTCATCCAGTGCCAGACGCAGGCGTTGCTTCAAGGCCGTTGTCTTGGGCCAGGGGATGTCCAGCACCGCATTCGATACGCCATAAATCCCCCGCTTCAGCCGCATCGGATGGGCGCTGAGGCTGGAGGCCCAGAAGCATTCACCCCGTTTGAAATCGGCAGCGATCAGATTGAAGCCGTTGTAGCCCGACAGCGCGGTTCGCATCCAGAACCGGTCGGTGGGTTCCGAACCAGACAGCCACTGCGGCACGATCTGCCCGCGCGACGGTGCCTCGGGATCGATGCGCGACGGATCGCGCACATTGGTCACCATGGCCAGCCGACCTTGCGCCGTCAGGCCCAGCCAGGTGCCGCCGGCTTCCAGGTCACGTCCGCCCAGAATGGCCGGTCCGCCGACATCCGGCGTCCACCAGGCGAGTCGCGCAGCAGGGCGCGTGAAGAACTCGTCGCGATTGGCTGCCACTACCAGCGGGAAACGCCGACTCTGATCGATGGCCAACGCGATCAGGCACATGCGTCGAAGACCTCGGTGTGGCGCGGGCCTTCGCACAAATGTCGCCAGGCGGCGGCGTATTGCTCGATGTTTGCGCGCAGCGGAGCGCTGACCCCATCCGCGTTGGCCGAAGGTGGAACGGCATAGGTTTCCATCCAGGTGTCCGAAGCCGCAGCTTGGTCGGTGCGCCGCAACAGCCGTGCCTGCAGGCCGGGGTTCTCGCGGCGCAAGCGGTCTTGCATCTCGGTCACGGCGAGCTGCAATGCCTCGGCTTCACGTACAGGCACCCGGTAGTACACATACAGCTCGTGTGACATCAGGGCAGCCGATTCAAGCCGTCTGGGCGCTGAGCACCTCGTAAGGCATCGGGCAGGGTGTCAGCAACGCGCCATCGGGCGCACCCAGGTGCAAGCTGCCGCCGTCGAGCACTGCCAACTTGACTTCGATCAGCGCGTGGTGCGCCGTTGATGTCGTGTCGCCCCCTGGCGCCGGGGCGGCACTCGCCACCAGCCCCGCTGGCTGGCTCGGGTCGGCACTGTGGAACACCTCCTGCCCGATGGCGATCGGTGCATCGGTAGAGAACAGAAAGGTACGCCGCTTGGTCGTGCCGCGGTACTGCGAGCGTGCGACCACCTCCTGACCCGGGTAGCAGCCTTTCTGGAAATTCACCGCACCGATCAGCTCGAAATTCAGCATCTGCGGCACGAACTGATCGACGGTTGCAGCCTCGATCGTCACGATCCCGCTGTCCACTTCGAGACGCTGCCAGGCTTCAAGCGCGAGCCTGTCGACCAATGGGGGACCTGAGACCCTCGTCACTTGCCAGGCGCGCACGATGCCCGCGACGTCTGGCAGTCGGATCCAGGTGTCATGAGCGTCTTCGCGCTGGCCCCAGACCGGAAGCCCCTGCGTGGCGTGACGCGCGGATTCACCACTCACGCCGATCAAGGCCAAGTCGCTGCTGGCATCGCTCAGCTTGCACTGAGCACGCAACACGAACATGGACAGGCGCTTGAGCGTCGCACTCAGCACGCTGGCGTGGCAGGCCAGCAGCACCTCGTCGTCACTTGGCTTCCAGATCACGAAGCTCGCCAGCAAACGCCCCTTGGGAGAGCAGTAGCCGGCGAGGCGGGCCTGTGCCCGATCGAGGGTTTCCACGTCCTGAGTCAGCTGGCCGTGCAGAAACCTGGCCGCATCTGCTCCGACGGCCCGTATCAAGCCCCAGTGGGTGAGGGACACGGCGAGCGAAGGGCTTGGAGGCGTGATCATGTGCCGATTATGATTTGCGTGATGTTGTCCGGCAGCCATCGGTGTCATGCCAAAGTTTGCAGCCGCAGCGCCGGTGGAGCGCTCAGGAAACACGCATGAAGCGTTGGATCATCAGAACCTTGATCGCGCTCATGGCTCTGGCTGTTGCTGTAGCGCTGTGGCTCTACCTCTGGCTGCACAGGCCGCTCGATCTGGTCACTGACACAGTCGAGGTTTCGATCGAGCTTGGCACTTCACCACGCAACATCGCCAACGCCTGGGTTCAAGGCGGTGTGCAGGCACCAGCGTGGCTGCTGTACGAATGGTTTCGCTGGTCGGGAGAGTCGCGCCGGATCCGCGCGGGCAGCTACGAAATAGACCGCCAGGCCACGCCGATCTCTCTGCTGGGCATCATGGTGCGCGGTGACGAATCCACGGCCTTCGTGAGATTCAATGAAGGCTGGACGCTGCAGCAGGTGCGCGCCGAACTGGCGCGAGCCGAAGCGCTCAAGCCGACCACGGCGGCGATGAGCGATGCAGAGCTGATGGCCGCACTCGGCGATGCTTCCACGCCAGCCGAAGGGCGCTTTTACCCCGACACCTATTCATACAGCAAAGGCAGCACCGATCTCGCTGTGCTGCGGCGTGCACACCATGCGATGCAACAGCGGTTGGCCGCCGCCTGGTCCGAACGCGCCGCCGATACGCCGTTGCGCACAGCCGCTGAAGCCTTGACGTTGGCGTCTATCGTCGAGAAGGAAACTGGCCAGCCAGACGATCGGGGCAAGGTGGCCGCGGTGTTCATCAACCGCCTGCGCATTGGCATGCCGCTGCAGACCGACCCGACGGTGATCTACGGCATGGGTGCCGCTTTTGACGGCAATCTGCGCAAGCGCGATCTGCAAGCCGACACGCCCTACAACACCTACACCCGGACAGGCTTGCCGCCCACACCGATCTCGATGCCTGGCAAGGCCTCGCTGCTGGCAGCGGTGCGCCCACAGCCATCCCGGGCGCTGTACTTCGTGGCGCGAGGCGATGGCTCCAGCGAATTCAGCGAGGACCTCGCCGCCCATAATCGTGCCGTCAACAAGTTTCAGCGCGGGCGCTAGTCCAGTTTGGTACAGCAGCAAAGACGCACCAGCCACAAGGACAGAATGCGCGGTCGGTTCATCACATTCGAAGGCATCGATGGTGCCGGCAAAAGCAGTCACATAGAGCCGCTGGCAGCTCGTCTGCGTTCGGCTGGGCTCACGGTGCTCGTCACGCGTGAGCCGGGCGGTACGCCCCTTGCAGAACGCCTGCGCGAGGTTCTGCTGCATGCGCCGATGGATGCCCTGACCGAGGTGCTGCTGGTGTTCGCCGCCCGCCGCGACCATGTGAGTCAGGTGATTGCGCCGGCTTTGGCGCGCGGCGACACCGTGCTGTGCGACCGGTTCACCGATGCCACCTTCGCTTACCAGGGCGCCGGCCGAGGCTTCGATCTGACACAGCTGGAAGCTCTCGAAAACTGGGTTCACGCCGAAGTGCAACCCGACTGCACGCTGTGGTTTGATCTGTCAGCCGAGCAAGCCGCGCAGAGATTGACGGGTGCGCGTGCGCCAGATCGATTTGAACAGCAAAGCCCCGCGTTTTTTGAGCGGGTGCGCGAGGGCTATCTCGCACGTGCTGAGTCGTTCCCACAGCGCTTTGTCAGGATCGATGCCGCAGCTGATCGCGAATCGGTCGGGCGGCAGGTTGCGGCGGCGCTGGAAGGCCGAATCTGATGCGGGAGGCACAGCTGACAAGCGATACCGCTCCTGCGGCTGGCGCGTCACTGCCGCTGCCTTGGCTGAGGGCGCCTCTGCGCGACGCCTTGGCAACACAGCGCACCCACGCGTTGCTGCTGCACGGGCCACAGGGGGTCGGTCAGTTCGAAATGGCGCTGACCCTGGCGCAGGCTTGGTTGTGCGAGAGCAAGGCATCGGCGGCTGACGACCCGCAACGTCCCTGCGGTGTTTGCCCCAGTTGCCGCCTGGTGCAGGCCCGCTCGCATCCAGATCTGATGGTGCTGATCCCGGAGTTGCTGGGCAGTGTGCTGGGCTGGAATGCCGACGCGGCGGGCGAGGAGGGCGGGGGATCTGGCACGGGCGATGCCGCCGGCAAACGCAAGCCCAGCAAGGACATCCGCGTGGCGGAGGTGCGACGTATCCTCGCCTTCGCACACACCACCGCGGCC